>NZ_JBIWAL010000037.1:0-44251 GCF_044760045.1 Pseudomonas sp. NPDC098747
CTGTTTATCACTAAAGGTGGCGGCGGGACGAGCGTCGGAACTGTGGTAGCGGGTGCAGACCTTGGCTGGTCTAACACCGCCGGGCAAGACTTCGGAGCTCCTATCGGCACGTGGGTGTTGCATGGGGCGATATTGAATCGTGATGGTTTGTCGCCTGACTCGACAACCCTCGGCAAGAGGATTGCGTAATGGTCATTACTAAAGTGCGCAACCCTCAATGGGCGAATGCTGAAAAGACGGCCATCAATGTGTCGATGACTGTTGAAGGTTTGGGTGAGATTCCGTTCACCGCCAGCCCGGACGATACGACCGATTACGGCCCGAAGATCTTTGAGCGCGCCGTTGCCGGCGAGTTTGGTGAGGTCGCCGATATGGCGCCAATCCCAGACGAGGTGCTGATTACACGGGCGATCTATCAGCAAAGACGAAAATTGGCCGAAGCGGCTATTTCCTTGGCGTCGCTGCAGGATGCGGTCGATCTCGGGCAGGCTTCTGGGGAACAGGTCGAGCGGCTCACTCAGTGGAAGCAATACCGCATCGACCTGAGCAAGATCGCTGAGCAGGCAGGCTGGCCGGGGGTGATTGATTGGCCGGTTCCGCCCAATCAGTAATCCAAAAAAAACCGCTAGGCCCCTGCTCAAGGCGCTAGCGGTAAAAAACGTACTGAGGAGTTTTCACCAAAACATGAAGTTTGGTGGGCCACGAGGCGCATCTGAGTCGCTGACCCCCGGTCGGGCATGCTGCGTGATTCAGAGTGGCCCCCGTGCCCCGGCCGGATTCTAAGGGAACTGAGGCGTTGGCCGCGATTGAGCAGTTGTAAACTGTTGTTTCTGCGTAGCTTTCATTGTGAAATGGGGCATTACACAGTGATGAATTCATCCATCACTTGTAAACCTGCCTTCTACAAGGTCCGCGCCTCGCGCTTACAGCGTGCGCGCGGCAGCCTGTGCACAGTCCAATCCATTACTGCGCAGGCACTCCCGATGACCGATTACTTACACGGCGTGCGGGTCGTCGAACTTTCCGACGGCACCCGTCCTATCCGTACCATTTCCAGCGCCGTAATCGGTCTAGTGTGTACCGCCGAGGACGCCGACGCGACTGTCTTTCCCCTCGATACACCTGTCCTGATCACCAACGTCCAAACGGCAGTCGGCAAAGCCGGCGTAGAGGGAACACTTTCCGCCAGCCTGCAGGCCATCGCCGACCAAACCCGCCCCTACGTCATCGTTGTGCGGGTAGCTGAAGGTGCCGACGAGGCCGAGACCACCAGCAACCTGATTGGCACCACCACGGCTGCCGGCAAATACACCGGAATGAAAGCTCTGCTCGCCGCGAAGGCCCGCGTCGGGCTCATACCGCGAATTTTGGGTGTCCCCGGGCTGGACAGCTTGCCGGTGGCCACCGCCTTGGTCACCATCGCCCAACAGTTGCGCGGCTTCGCCTATGTCAGCGCCTGGGGAAGTGCTACCAAAGAAGAAGCCGTCGCCTACCGCGCCAACTTCGGTGCCCGCGAGGTCATGATCATCTGGCCGGAGTTCCAGAACTGGGACACCACCAGCAATGCCACCGTGACCGCATGGGCCGTGGCGCGAGCGCTGGGATTACGCGCCAAGCTCGACAAGGAAGTGGGTTGGCACAAAACCTTGTCCAACGTTGCGGTCAACGGCGTCACCGGAATCAATGCCGACGTGTTCTGGGATCTGCAGAACCCCGCCACCGATGCCAACTACCTCAACGGCAACGAGGTCACCACACTGATCAACGAGGCTGGCTTTCGCTTCTGGGGTAGCCGCACCTGCACACTGGATCCGGTATTTGCCTTCGAGAACTACACACGCACCGCGCAGATCCTTGCCGACACCATGGCCGAAGCACAGCTGTGGGCAATGGATCGGCCGATGCACGCCTCACTGGTGCGCGACATCATCGAAAGCATCAACGCTAAGTTTCGCGAACTGATCACTGCGGGCTATCTGATCGGCGGCAGTTGCTGGTACCCCGAAGACGCCAACGACGTGACCACCCTCAAGGCCGGCAAGCTGTTCGTCGATTACGACTACACGCCAGTGCCGCCGCTGGAAGACCTGACCCTGCGCCAGCGCATCACCGACCGCTACCTGATCAACTTCGCCAGCAAAGTTAACAGCTAACCCGGGGCTCCCCGCAGGGGGAGTCAACCCGTGCCTGTACACCGGAGAACACCACCATGGCCATGCCGCGCAAGCTCAAGAACCTCAACCTGTTCAACGAAGGCCAGAATTACCTGGGCGTGGCGAAGTCCGTCACCTTGCCCGCGCTCGGCCGCAAAATGGAAGCCTATCGCGGCGGCGGCATGAACGGACCGGTCAAAGCAGACCTGGGCTTTTCCGACGACGGCATTCAGCTGGAATGGAAAACCGGTGGGCTGGATTTGATTTCGTTGCGCCAGTTCGGCGCGGTAAACGCGGCAGCCATTGGCATGCGCTTTTCTGGCTCGTTCCAGCAGGACGACACCGGCGAAATCAGCGCGGTAGAAGTCGTCGTGCGCGGCCGTCACGAAACCATCGAGATGGGCGACGCGCAGCCAGGTGAAGATACCGAGCACAGCATCACCACCACCTGCAGCTACTACAAGCTGATCGTCGATAACGAAGAAATCATCGAGGTCGACTTGCTCAACTTCATCGAGAACGTCAACGGCGTCGACATGCTGCAAAAACAGCGTAGCGCCATCGGCCTTTGATCGACCGCAGCACCTGATTCCCACTGTCATTTTGAAACCTGGAGCATCACATGAAACCTGAAGATACCGTCGAAGCGCTGGCCCCTGTCGACGACAACACTGTCACCCTTGACACGCCGATTCATCGCGGCAAGACCACCATCGACGTCATCACGCTACGTAAACCAGCATCGGGCGAGCTGCGCGGCGTCCAGTTGGTCGAATTGCTGAACATGGACGTGGCCAGCCTGATCAAGGTCATCCCGCGTATCAGCAGCCCTGGAATTACCGCTCCTGAAGCTGCCGGCATGGACCCGGCCGACCTGCTCGCCTGCGGCAGCAAGATCTCCGGTTTTTTGTTGCAGAAATCGGTGAAGACGGAGGCATCCCTCGTTGCGTAGAGGACGCCATGGCCGATCTGGCCGTGGTCTTTCACTGGGCACCGGCTGACATGGATCAGTTGAGCCTGCCGGAGTTGATGCAGTGGCGCGAGCGCGCCCGCGTGCGAGTTTCCAAAGATGGCCAATGATCTAAAACTTCAGGTACTGCTCAACGCCATCGACAAGGCCACCGGCCCCCTGAAGAAGATCAACAACAGCAGTCTGGAGGCCGCTCGCGGCCTCAAGGCAGCCCGCGACAAGTTGAAGGAACTCAACGCTCAGCAGAAGGATGTGAGCGCCTGGCGCACCCAGCGTGCGGCTGCAGAACAGACCGAGCAGGCGATGGCCGCCGCGCGTGACAAGGTCAAAGCCCTCAGCCAGCAATTCGCCGCCACCGGTGCGCCGACCAAAGCCATGGCCAAGGACTTTCGCGTGGCGGTACGTGAAGCCCAACGGCTCAAGCAGGCCCACGAACAACAAAGTCTGCAGCTGCACACCTTGCGCACCCGCCTGCAAGCCTCGGGCATCAGCACCAAGAATCTCAGCAGTCACGAACGCCAGCTCCGTGAGCAGATCAACGCCACCAACAGCAGCATCAGCGAGCAAGGCCGGCGCCTGAGCACCTTGAATCAACAGCGTGCACGGGCGGCCAAAGCCCGTGTCAACTTTGATCAATCGCAACAACTGGTCGGCGGTGCCGCCGTGGCCGGTGCCAGTTCGGGGGCTGCCGGAGCGGCAGCCGCACTGCCGATCCTGAGCATGGTCAAAAGCTACTCATCCTACGAAGATGCGATGGCTGGGGTGGCCAAGCAGGTCGAAGGCGCCCGTGACGAGAGTGGTCAACTGACGAAGGTTTATTACGACATGGGCGCGGCCATTAAAAAAATGGCTGAAACCATCCCGATGGCCACCACCGAGATTGCCGCACTGGTGGAGGGTGGTGCGCGAATGGGCATTAAGGGGCAAGACGATCTACTCGAATTCGCTCGAGTAGCGGCAACTGCCGCCACCGCCTTTGAACTGCCAGCCGACCAAATCGGCGAAGACATGGCGCGTATCGCGCAACTGTACAAACTACCGATCAAAAATATCGGCCAACTGGGTGATGCGATTAACTACCTGGACGACGAATCCACGTCCAAGGGCGCCGACATCATCGACGTGATGCAGCGCACCGCTGGTGTGACCGCCTCGGTGGACATGTCGTTCAAAGAAGCGGCCGCATTGGGTTCGACGTTCCTGACGTTGGGCGCTTCGGCAGAGGTGGCGGCGAGTGCCACCAACGCGATGATCCGTGAGCTGGCGATTGCCAACCTGCAGCCGGAGCGCTTCCAACAAGGACTGAAAGCCATCGGGATGGAGGCGACAACGGTACAGGCCAACATGGCGAAAGACGCCACCGGCACAATCAAGGCGGTGATGGATGGAATAAAGAAACTGCCCCAAGCCGACCAGCTTGGTGTAGCCACGCTGTTGTTTGGCAAGGAGTACGGTGACGACGCCGCTAAGCTGGCCGAAAACATGGGGGAGTACCGACGCCAACTGGAACTGGTCAACGGTACCAAGGGCAATGGTTCTATGGACCGTGAGGCGGACATTCGTGCGCAGGCGCTTTCAGCGCGCAAGATCATGAGCGATAACCGACTGTTCAATCTCAGCAGCGCACTGGGAGAAACGTTGAAGCCAACCATCATTGAACTGCTCGATCTGTTCAATGACATCATCGAAAAGGTAAACACCTGGGCGACAGCCAACCCTGAATTGGTCGCGACACTCTTAAAAGTAACAGCGGGCGCGGCCACATTTTGCATCGTGCTTGGAACCGTCGCCATCGCTTTTGCCGGCCTGTGGGGACCGATTGCCATGCTGCGCTTCGGTCTGTCGATGCTTGGCCTTGGGGGGAAAGGCGCCGGGAAAACCCTGACCGATTTGGCGGCCCCCTCCAAAATATTATCGCAAGGCGTGTTTCCTAAACTGACCCAAGGCATTCGCACGCTGGCCAGCACCATGAGCGGCGCCCTCGTCACCGCATTGCGTACCGTCAGCACCGCGCTTTGGGGGCTGGCCAGGAACCCGGTGGCCCTCGCCATCGCAGCCATCGTTCTGATCCTCGCCGGCGCGGCCTACCTGATTTACAAAAATTGGGATGCAGTAAAGCTCTACTTCGCCAATGCTTGGACCGAGATCAAGGCGGGCTTCAGCGGTGGTATCGGCGGCATTCTCACCACGCTGGCCAACTTCAGCCCCATAGGTTTGATCTACCAAGCTTTTGCTGGCGTCCTCAGTTACCTGGGCGTTGATCTGCCGAGCCGCTTCACCGAGTTTGGCAACATGATCGTCAACGGGCTGGTCAGTGGATTATTCGCCGGCATGGGGCAAATCAAAGGCGCCATCACTTCTATCGGTGATTCGACCATTGGTTGGTTCAAGGAGAAGCTTGGTATCCACAGTCCGTCGCGTGTCTTTGCAGAACTCGGCGGCTTCACCATGGCCGGCCTGACTCAAGGGTTGGAGGGCGGTCAGCAAGGCCCGCTGAATGCGGTCAACACCTTGGGCCAACAACTGGCCGCTGCTGGTGGCATGACACTCGGCGCCGGAGCAGTCACTGTTCCGACTCTCGCAGTCGATCAGCGACCGCCGATCAGCGCGTCCAGCGCTCCCGTCCAAAGCAGCCAAGACACTTACGAGTTTCACATCCACGCGGCCCCGGGCATGGACCCGCAGGCCATTGCCCAGGCCGTTCGCGCCGAGCTGGCCCGCGTGCAAAGCGAGAAAAGCGCACGCCAGCGCAGCCAACTGTCGGACCAGGAGTAACCGTCCATGATGCTCATCCTTGGCATGTTCGTTTTCTGTCTGAAGACGGCGCCCTATCAGGAATTTCAACGCCAAACGGATTGGCGGCACGCTAGCAACGGCCGGATCGGCGCTCACCCGGCGCGGCAATTTCTGGGCCGTGGTGAGGACACTATTACCCTGCCCGGGGTGATTTTGCCGGAACTGATGGGCATCACCTTAAGCCTCGACGCGTTGCGGTTGATGGCCAACACCGGTAAAGCCTGGCCGCTGATTGAAGGCAGCGGCCGTATTTATGGACTGTGGGTGATCGAATCCTTGAGCGAAACCAAAACCATCTTTTTCCGCGATGGTGCGCCACGGCGAATCGAGTTCAGCCTTACGCTCAAGCGCATCGATGGCAATCGCATGGACTTGATCGGCGCCGCGACCTATGTCGGCGTCAGCCTGTTGCGGGCATTGCTATGATCCCAATCAAAGGCGCCCTTACCAAAGTCACTGGCTATCTGCGCAAGGCGGTCGACCGGGTCCGACACGAACTCAGCTACCCGGTGCCGGCTTTTCGCCTGACGGTCAATGGCGAAGACATCGCGCACTTGATCAGCCCGCGCCTGATGAGCCTGGAGCTGACCGACAATCGGGGCATCGAGGCCGACCAACTCAGCCTGACCTTGAGCGACCATGACGGCCTGTTGTCCATCCCGCCAAAGGGAGCAGAAATCCGCTTGTGGTTGGGCTGGAGCAGTACCGGGCTGCTGGACAAAGGCACCTACACCGTCGACGAAACGGAACACAGCGGCGCACCGGATGTGTTGAGCATCCGTGCCCGCTCGGCGGATCTGCGTAGGGGCTTGAAAACCAAACGCGAACGCAGCTGGGCCAATACCACCTTGGGCGATGTACTCGGGGATATCGCCATTGGCAACGGCCTCACGGCCAACATCTCAGGCGCTCTGGATGGATTACACATTCTGCAGCTCGATCAAGCCAATGAGTCCGATGCCAACCTGATCAGCCGTCTCGGTGCGGAGTTTGACGCGGTGATCACCATCAAGGCTGGCTCCCTGCTGTGCCTCCCGGCCGGGGGTGGCAAGAGTGTCAGCGGCAAGTCACTGGAGCACATCACCCTGACCCGTGCCGACGGCGATCAACACCGCTACCTGCAGGCTGACCGCGATAATTACGACGGCGTGCGGGCCTATTACTACGACGTGAACAGCGCCAAGAAACAGGAAGCCATCGCCGGCGGAGGTGAAAACCTCAAAGACCTGCGGCATTCCTACGGTGACCTGCAGTCCGCGTTACGGGCTGCTCGTGCCGAGTTCAACCGCCTGCAGCGCGGCAGCGCCACGCTCAGCTACACGCTGGCCATCGGTCGTGCCGATCTGATTCCCGAACTGACCTACACCCTTGAAGGCGTGAAACCGGAGATCGATGAAATCATCTGGTATGGCGGCAACGTCACACACAGCCTCAATGCCGACAATGGGTACACCATCAGCTTGGACCTGGAAAGCAAACTTCCAGAGGACACCGTTGAAGACCTGGTCGAAGACGACACCGGTGACTATTCCGGGGTCATTGCGTTCTACCGCGAGCAAGTCACCGGAAAGGAAAAAACGGTGACGGCTGGGGAACAAAGTAAGCTCAAGCGTCTGCGTTACTTGTATGCGAGTGAAAAAACCGCGAAGCGTGCGGTTGATCGGGAATGGAAAAAAATTCAAGCTGGAACATCGACGTAAACCCCGGCACGGGCCGGGGTCTAGTTCTACTAAGCGGACTGCGTATAGGCTTCCAACATACGCAAAATGTCTCTCCTTTGTTGATCATCTAGCAGTCTGAACATTGCCAACAAGCTCCGCTCTTGCTCATCCTGCTCACCAGAATCGAGAGCTAAAACTTGTTCCGATACGCGTCTATTCTCCAAGTGCGACTACTCCATTCATTCGCACCGGGCTGGATACCGACGTGGTACCACAATACGCCCGGGGAGCAGTCAATTTTTTAGTTGACCCGCTTAATACAAAGTCAATAACTCACAAATCCTTCCTACAGCTTCGCTTTGAATGGCGGCAATGTTAGATATACCCCGTTTTCGCCAAACCCTTGCAAATTACCTTGGGCATCAACGACGTAATATTCACCGAATCCATTGTCTGGCACCTCTAGCCGTAGCCCCCCATCAGGAAATTTTTTAGACTGATAGCCCTCTGTTCTTTTTTCTCCGCTAGGAAAAATCGAGTCCATTAAGTACTTGCCATTACGCTTGTACAACACCATCACGTAGCCATCACGACCAGCATCGTCGCGCAACCAACTGCCGATCATGTCCGGATACTCCTTTAAATCCATACCTTTTAGAGTCTGATAATTTGAGGCACTAACACCAATTATCGAACTACTAAAGTCGGGATCAAAGATAGCATTGGCCCAGTAGTAACTGCCCGTTTGACCCTCAATGCGGAACCCGATAAAGGTTTTCTCAGCCTTAAATTCGGTATCGGTGCGAATGAACTGCGCTACTTCAGCCAGCTCCGCTTCACCTATTCTCTCTGGCAATACAACTTCTACTTTACGAGGTCGTCCTTCTCGGAATTCATCCTTGGTGATCGAATACGAGGGCAACGCAGCTCTCTGTGCGGCGTTCTCAGCGGATTTGTGGTCACTGCCTCCTGAACACATAGAAACCAATACCGCGATGATGATTCCCAGAATTACGAGGGCAGCTATCTGGTACCCAATCGTAACCCCAGGATTGGAAACTCCGCAGCTAGGGCAAGTCTTCGCAGATATATCTACGCTGTGTTTGCAAGATTTACATGGACTCAATGCCATTCATACAACTCCTTTTTCCATAAAAAAACCGACCGTAAAGGCCGGCATACCTCATCCGATTACTTGAATGGATTCTAAAGATGGTCAGATGCCGCTCTTCTTCCAGTTCGGATCTGCTGCTTTCGCAAATGCGCAAGCCATCCGCAATAGCACGCCACGGTCTGTTTCGTTGATGTGCTCATAGACCTCAAGGAATTCTGCAACCTCTGGGCTGATGCTGTCCGTGGATTGAGGTCTACGATCACCGGTGACCACGTAGAGCACGTCTACCCCTTGCTCAGCTACAGCGGCCAAATAACTGGCATCGGGACTCCGATCCCCCTTCTCATAATTGTACTGACTGTTTTTTGAAGCCCCAGCTTTGGCAGCGAAGTCAGTTTGATTGAATCCCAAACGCTCGCGCTCGGCCTTCAGGCGGTCACCGATACCCACATACGTCTCCATGACGGATTGACATTCCCACAATCATGGGAAATACTCCGCCTATCACCACACGAAACCACACGAAACGAAACTATGCCGAACGCATACCCAACAGAGCAAGCCTGCCAAGAAGCCCGGAGTCGCCTTGCGCGCCTAGGGATCTCGGCGAAGGACTGGGCCGAACAGCACAAACTCAGCCCTTCAACCGTATACGCCGTGCTGAACGCACAGAAAAAATGCCTGCGGGGCGAAGCTCATAGAGCGGCTGTGCTGCTCGGAATCAAAGACGGCGAAATAACAAACTAGGGCCTCTGGCTCCAAGGGAAAACCAGAAGATGAAACGCCCAGTTCTAGCGAGTCGAAAGGATGTGGTCAGCGCGGTTATTTGCGCTTATCCAGGCGGTCGGTTGTATGCCGCTGCCAACCTCGGTATGCCGATCAAGAAATTTGATAATCAGGCTTATGAAAATGCCGGCAGCCGCCCGTTGACTGACGAACACATTCATCGCCTCGAGCAAGTTGCCGGCACTAGCTTTCTGCCTGAATACATCACAGCACTTTACGGTGGCATGTTCGTACCCTTGGCATCCCCAGAGGCACTGGACAACATCGAACTGTACATCCGCTCCGTGAAGACAGCGGCCAAGCGCGGCAACGTTGATCAAATCATTGCCAAGGCACTGGATGACGGCGTCATCGAAGCTCAGGAAGCAGACCAGATCATCACATCGGTTACACACTACTTATCCGCACGCTATGAGGAAGTGTTAGCAACCATTCAATTACACGGCCGGAGGTTCACGGCGTGAGCTACAAACTCGTGTGCCCCCACTGCCATAGCAGCCTGCGAATCCGCACCAGCGAAGGCCAGCATATTTTTCTACGGCTGGCATATCTGCAATGCACGAACGAGGCCTGCGGTTGGTCAGTACGTGCCGAATTTCAAATGACCCACGAATTGAGCCCTAGCGGAATGCCAAATCCTGCAGTGCGACTGCCGCTAGCCAATGCGGCTATCCGTCGACAGGCGATGAAATCCGCTGACGATCAACCCGATCTGCTGGATCAACTGGAAATGGAAACCACGTCCCGATGAACGCCATCACCCTGAGTGTCAATCCTGAAAACGACTATCGCGCCGCTATGCAGCAAGCGGCGGTGGCTTACCTGTATCGCCATCGCAGTGAGCACCTCACCGGTGACGGCCAGCCTTTTGAGAACTGCGTTCGCTACTTAACCCTGTCTCTTGAGGTGCCTACGTACCTGGTGCAACGCATCGCTGAATTGGCCCTCGCGGAGTTCGAGAGCATGACCTGCAACCGCATTGCCTGGCTGGGCGTCCACCCAGCCAGTGGCCCGTACCGTTCAAGGATCTTGCTGCTCGACACCAGCACGCAACAGAGAATCCCTGTGTCAGCGCGTCTGCTCCCGACACATTTGCTGCACAACCGCAACCTCCCGCACTAAACCCAACACCCTCTGCCGTATGCCCGCCCTGCGTGGGTAAGGGGAAACTGCACTCTATTGGTAGGCGACATGAGCAAAATCACCATAAAACTGGAGTTGGATGGTCAGCAGGCGCAGCACTATCTGCAATGGCTCACCAGTCAGTACGAACTCACCATGGCTGATATTTGGTACTCCGACCGCTACCGGAATACGCCAAGCGAACAACGCGGTGCAAAGGTTCTCCAAGACTTGCCTTACCTTGCTGGAATTTGCCGGACGCGCAGCATTCTGAAAAAGCAGCTCGCGGCCAATATATTGGAGCGTGCGCAGTGAAGGCCATGGACCACAAACTGCGTGCCGATGTGCTGCAACGGCTTGAGGCCGACTATGGTCTGCAGCACATGGCTGGCACCCAATACATGCGCAAGGGAACCTGCCCCAAGTGCAACCAGCGGCGGCTGTATTCTCGTTACGACGAGCCATGGTTCATTCGCTGCGGTCGCGAGCAAAAATGCCGTTACATGGAGCCGGTGAAGGAGCTGTACAGCGACCTGTTCGACGACTGGAGCAAGCGCGCACCCGCCACCGACGATCAACCTACTGCCAGTGCAAAGGCCTACCTGGGCTTTGCACGGGGCTTCGACGTTGGCCAGATTGAGGGCTGGTACACCCAGGAGCATTACTTTGATCGGGAACTGAACATCGGCTCGGCCACCGTTCGCTTCCCGCTCGATAAGGGTGGCTACTGGGAACGCCTTATCGACAAGCCGAACCGCTTCGGCAAGAAGAAGGCGCGCTTCAAACCCGGCGATAGCTACAAGGGCGTGTGGTGGGTACCGCCTTGCGTGGATCTGCTGCAGGTGGACGAACTGTGGATCGTCGAAGGCATTTTTGACGCTATTGCCCTGGCGCAAAACGGTATCCCCGCCGTTGCTGCGCTTTCCTCGAACGCCTATCCAGAAGAGTCGCTGAAAACCCTGATCACCGCTCGCTGCGGCAAAACGCCAAAACTGATCTGGGCATTGGACAACGAACCCGGGGCGCACAAATACACCCGCACATGGGTTCGCCAGGCGCGTGACCTTGGCTTCACCTGCAACGCGGCGCAGATCCCTCAACCCGACTCTCGCAAGGTCGACTGGAACGATCTGCATCAGCGTTGGGCATTCATGGACGACGTCGAAGCCCGCATCCAGCGGATCGACAAGGAACTGGACGAGGCCAAGCATCACGGTGCCCTGCTGATCGCCGAGAGTGCCACCGACAAAGCGTTACTCATGTATCAGTGGCGCGAGCGGGAAGAGTTTCACTTCTGTTTCGACTCACGTTTGTACTGGTGGAAATTGGATATTGCGAAATTCAACGCCGCCAAACAGACGTTCGACAAAAGCGACAAGCAAGAAGAACAGTTGCTGAACGAAAAGCAGATCAGGGAGAAGGCTTTGCAGATGGCTGGCTGCGTGGTCGAGATCGCCAACTGCTACCCCCAGGGCCTGTATTTCCAGCGTAACGAGATTACCGACGAGTCCTGGTACTTCTTTCGCGTTGACTTTCCCCATGACGGTGGTTCGGTGAAGAACACCTTTACCGGAGGTCAAGTTGCGGCCGCTAGCGAATTCAAAAAAAGACTGCTCGGCATGGGTGCCGGGGCCGTGTTCACCGGTAGTGGACAACAGTTGGACAAGATCATGAAAGACCAGCTTTTCGGTATCAAAACCGTTCAAACCATCGACTACGTCGGCTACAGCAGAGAGTACGGCTGCTACGTGTTCAACGACATCGCCATTCGGGAAGGGCAGCTCATCACCATCAACGAAGAAGAGTTCTTCGAGATGGGCAAACTCAAACTTAAGAGCCTCCAGAAAGGGGTGAAAATCGCCCTACAGAAAGACGCCAAAGACTACGACCCGCAGTGGTTGGATTTGCTCTGGCAATGCTTTGGCGCCCAGGGCACCGTCGCGCTGACCTTCTGGTTCGGTTCACTGTTTGCCGAGCAGATCCGCGCTCGGTACCAGTCGTTTCCATTCCTGGAAGCCACGGGCGAAGCCGGTGCGGGCAAAACCACTTTGCTCACCCTGCTGTGGAAACTGCTCGGCCGCGAAGGGTACGAAGGTTTCGATCCATCCAAATCCACCAAGGCTGGCCGTAGCCGCTTGATGGGGCAAATCTCCGGCATGCCCGTCGTGCTGCTGGAATCAGATCGTAGCGGCGACGATAAGGCCCACGCCAAAACCTTCGAATGGGACGAGCTGAAGGACTACTACGGCGGCGGCACACTGGCGACAAAAGGCGTCAAAACTGCCGGCAACGAAACCTACGAGCCACCCTTCCGAGCCACCATCGCCATCAGCCAGAACGCACCGGTTGTTGCGTCCGAGGCGATCATGACCCGGATAGTGAAATTGCACTTTGTACGGCCAACCGTCACGGCTGAAAGCCGCGCGGCGGCTGACCTGCTCAATTCCCTGGAAGGCGCAAAGCTCAGCAACTTCCTGCTGCAGGCCGTACGCAAAGAATCGGAAGTGATGGAGCTGTTTGCCAATCGCATGCCCGGCTACGAAGCAAAACTGCGCAGCCTTCACAGCCACTGCTTTGCATGCGACACGCCATTCAAAGATGAGCAGGACCACTGTAGTCATTGCGGTAACAAGCTGCGCGGCTACATCCGTGTGGAACGTATCAACAAGAACCACGCGCAACTGCTCGCGCTGCTCGATTGCCTGCGTCTGGTTGTCCCCCTCAGCGAGCCACAAATCAGCCACACGCGGACCCAAATCATCCGCATGGCCCTCGAACGCCAGGCCTCGATCAGTTCGGATCACCCTGTAGTGGCTGAATTTTGGGAAGTCTACGAATACCTCGAAGGCCTGGATGCCGACGGGCCGGTGGTCAATCACAGCAAGAAAGACAACACCATCGCCATCAACCTTAACGATTTCGTCAAATGTGCGGCAGATCACCGCCAGAAGGTCGCCGACATCAGTGAATTGAGAGAGCGCCTGAAAGATTCCCGCTCAAGGAAGCTGATCGACACCAACAAAGCAACCGACAGCGCAGTACGCGCTTATCAGTTCAAAACCAGCAACGCCACCGTCACCAAACAACCCATTGTGAAGTGCTGGATATTCCAAGCCTGACCAAACACCAGGGCAACGTAACGTCCAGAAAACCAGAGGAGCAGCACCATGCAAATCCAAGTCATCACCGGCGAGATGGCCACAGGAAAAACCAGGAGACTACGAGCGATTGAGGCAGCGCATTTAGGACAGGGAGAAGAGGTCAGCCTAATCCATGCGGACGCTTATGCAGTATCAGGACTGCTTCGAATTATGGAAGTGCGAGTTCACACGGGGCAACGAACGCTGCTGGTTGACGACTGCACACGCCAACAGATCGATGCTGTGCTGGAGTGGCAATCAGCTGTAGAGGAAGACGAACTGTTCAAAGAACTCGATGTTTACCTGGTCCGAAAAGTCAGTTGAGCCGGTTCGCCAAAATTTGAAAGTGGTGTCGAGGAGTCGTACCTCCCCGACACCGACCACCACCAAGGAGCAGCACAATGCAAGCACAACACCAAAGCAGCAGCGCCATCGAGGCTACCACCCCCGCCAACCTGAAGCGATATCGCGTTTCAGAGTCCTGGAAGGATTACGAGGTTCTGCTGGAGGTGAACTTCGATGTGTTGACGCCTGATCGGGCTGCAATGATCAACGACTATCTTTACGACGAGCACACTAGGCTGATGGATGAAGGCGGTGACGTAATACGCGTCGCGATCCGACTGGCGGGAGCTACCATGATCCAAATCATGCTTGAGCAGGGCGGAACAGCTTTCACCCCGACCTTCAAAAACGTGTTCGGTGATAACCCTGGCCCAAGCTGGACGCGCGACCTACACAGCGCAGAAGGCTTTGGCGGTTGTGAGGCAGACGAGAAGCCCTATGGCTGGTGCGGCATTCGGGTGATTGGGGCCAATGTCGACGTACCTGGCTTTTACGAAGTAGAGCTGACCGAAATAACCGAACAAGCGGGAGAATGGTCATGAGCGTCTACAAGCGGTATTTCCGTATAACCGAAGGCCCAATGGTCGATGAGATCGCTCGCCTGCAAGACCTTCGCAGCGACACCGCTGACGCATTTCGTGTGTTGGGCGACCAGTACGGTGCGGAAGACGTGTTCACTTGGCCGCGCACCGGAGCCTTTGCAGGTTTCAAGTTTCCTAAGGGCAGCAAGCCGGATGAAAAGCTGTTTCGTCTAATGAAAAAGGAGCGCCTGTGGATTCCGCGTAAGACGGGTGCAGGTAAAGCTATCTGGCCAATCATTGAGCGGTTGCCACAGGTAGCACCGGTGGAGAACGCCCTTCACCTTGTCGGTCTAACCCCTAATGTCCCCTCACTCGTACATCACGGACGTTGGTATTCCCCCCAATTGTGGGGGTTCGGCAGCCCCATCAATGTTTGGTTTGTCAGCGTACCCTGGTTGGATGTCGATCCCGCAGAGCTGGCTCAGTACCAGATCGACCGAGCCGCCGGTACTCATTATGACGGCAACTTCGAGCATCTGAGCTGGTCAATGCCGAAAGACTGGTTCGAAGTTAAAGAATGGCAAGTCCTCAAGGAATCAGAAGAGCTTTCCAAACCTGCCGGAGATAACCTGCGTGAGTAAATCGCAATGGACCAAAATCCTCCTGTGGGGCTTCTTGGCTGGACTCGGCTTCATGGCATCGCAGGAACTGTGGTGGGTGGCCACTGGAATGGTGGGCCTCTGCCATGGTTGAAGACCACGAACTGCAGCAAGCACATGCTCGACCAACCTCGGAGGCAGCATGAACACAGCCTTTATCCTGATGGCCCAATACGATGGGCAGGCGATTATCTCGCTGGAGCAGGTTTGCCGGGATTACTTCACGCACCTGACGCCGGACATGTTCCAGCGCAAGGTGATGAGTGGTCAGATCAAGCTGCCCATCACCCGCCTGGAACCCAGCCAGAAATCGGCCAAAGGCATCCACCTGACTGACCTGGCCGCGTACCTGGATTTACAGCGCGCAGCCGCGGTTAAAGAACACAACCAGCTCAACGGGTTAAAACACGCCTACTGAGCCACTTCATTGATGCGGCGCCCAATTGGACGGGCGCCCTCAATATCTTTTCGTGCCATTCCCACCCCACATAACGGTCACCCTTACCACGCAGGTGGGTGTATCGCCGCATCGAATTCCAATCCCTATGCCCGGAAACACTCGCTACACGCGGGATATCCCAGTCCATCTCAAACAGGCGGCTGACACCTTCATGCCGCAGGTCGTGGAAGTGCAGATCTGCGACATCCAGAAGCTTGCAGGCTTTCGCCCAAGACGTGGAGATAGATTCAGGGCTGTAGGGAAATATGTCGCCGCCAGCCTTGGGCATTGTTTGGAGGATGTCCCATGCCTCGTCCGGCAGGTAACACCAAACATCGTTGCCGATCTTCTGCCCGGGGTTTTTCATGTCGCGCACCAGCACCCGCTGACCAGGCTCGTCGACGTCCGCCCAACGAATACGGGCTATTTCATCCAGCCGGCGCGTGGAGAACAATGCAAAGCCCACCACCTTCAGCATATTGATGACCGTCGGACGCCTCTCCTGCATAGCCTGGTAGTGCGTCAGCACCTTCCCTAACTCGTCCAAAGTCGGCCGGCGGTCACGCTCCCGGCTTTTCAGGTTGTAGCCCAGCTTGCGCAGCACACGCCGCGCGCCGCCCATGGCAAGCGGATCGACCTGGTAACCCCATGCGTCTTTGGCAATAGCCAGAACAGCGCCGAGGTGGGCCAAGTCATTACCAGCGGTTTGTGGCTGAACTCCACCACCCTCCAGGGACATCCGCCAAAGTGCGTAATCAACCAGGCACTGAGTATTGATGTCCGTGTCGGTCAACTCGCCTAGGTACGTTTCACCGATGGCGTTGAGTGTCGCGCGCTTGGTCTTGCCCAGCGGCCGCGCTTTCTCGACTTCGACCAAGTAGCGATCGGTCATCTCTTTGAGCGTGGTGCCCTTGCGGCTCGCCCGCTCGATCGCACCAGGTTCATCCAGCTCCGACTCGCGCTTACGCGCCCAAGCCTGGGCGGCCTGTTTTCGGGCGAAGGTCTGGCTCTCTTGGTAGACTTGCACTCCGTAGCGCTTGATGCGGATCTGAGCCGTGTAGCTCACAGTCCCATCTGCCAGTTTTCTTGCCCTGATTGTCGCCATATTGAAAGTGGTACGCGTCAGTTTTTGAGTGGTACATCGTACCACCGAGACTTAAAAAACGCCTGAAAACGCCCCCAAACACGCCGAAAACACGTTGAGTAAAATGATTCAAAAACAGAGCTTTAGCCCAACAGAATCAAGTCCCGTACTGTCTCAGCGCTTTAGCGTTGCCCCCATGATGGATTGGACCGATAGGCATTGCAGATACTTCCTACGCCTCCTGTCGAAAAACGCCCTGCTCTACACCGAAATGGTCACCACCGGCGCGCTGCTCAACGGCGATCACGAACGTTTCCTCCGTCACAACGAAGCCGAGCACCCAGTGGCCTTGCAGTTGGGCGGTAGCGTCCCACTCGACCTGGCCGCTTGCGCCCGCATGGCCCAGGAGCACGGTTACGACGAGGTGAATCTCAACGTCGGCTGCCCGAGCGATCGCGTGCAGAACAACATGATCGGTGCGTGCCTGATGGGTCACCCTCAACTGGTGGCGGATTGTGTGAAGGCGATGCGCGATGCGGTGTCGATTCCGGTGACGGTGAAGCATCGGATCGGGATTAATGGGCGGGACAGTTACGAAGAGCTGTGTGATTTCGTCGGGACGGTGCGGGATGCCGGGTGTACGAGTTTTACGGTGCATGCGCGGATTGCGATTCTGGAGGGGTTGTCGCCGAAGGAGAATCGCGACATTCCGCCGTTGCGTTATGACGTGGCGGCGCGGTTGAAAACGGATTTTCCGGAGTTGGAGTTTGTGTTGAACGGCGGGATCAAGACGATGGAGGCCTGCCATGAGCATTTGCAGACCTTTGACGGGGTGATGCTGGGGCGTGAGGCTTATCACAATCCGTATTTGCTGGCGGAGGTAGATCAGCAGTTGTTTGGCAGTTCTACGCCCGTGATCAGCCGCGCTGAGGCGTTGGCGCAGTTGCGACCTTATATAGCCGAGCATTTGCTGGCGGGTGGCTCGATGCATCACATCACTCGCCATGTGCTGGGTTTGGGCACCGGATTCCCGGGAGCGCGCAAGTTTCGGCAGTTATTGTCGGTGGATATCCACAAGGCCAAGGATCCGTTGGCGTTGCTGGATCAGGCGGCGGAGTTGTTGGCGGGTCGTTGATCGATGCGTTGAATGTGCGGGCAACGAATGAGCGTTGCCTGATGCTGTGATTATTTATGTACTGACAGGATGTCTTTTGTTTATGCCCGCGTTTAATTTTTCTCGCTTCAAGCGTTACGCCCTCCTCGCCTTGTTTAGCTTCACCTCGAATGTTTATGCGCATTGCGACGGGTTCTGTATGGGGAGCACCGATACGCCATGGGAGGCCACGCAATTTTCTGGTCTTTCTATCCTTGTGCTGTTTCTCACACCTTTTTCTGCAACGAATAACACGACCGAAAACCTCAAGCGTGTTTACTCCGCCGAGGAGCAGGAAGACGCGCGGTACTACCTCGCCAGCGACGGCATGTTGCAAGCCGCGTATTTCACCTCAGCCTTGCAGCGTTTTCGTCGCGAATCCCCCGACAGCGAGTTAAACGACCTCGCTGTCGCCGCGTTGATCAGCAGCCAGTAATCAGCTCGCCGCTGCCGCCGTCCAGTTCACCCAGCCAAACACCCACGTGGCCAGAATCAACAAGCCAAACGCGATCCGATACCAGGCGAACGCGGCATAGCTGTGGTTGGCGATGAACTTGAGCAAGCCACGCACGGCGATCATGGCGAAGATGAAGGCGGTGACGAAGCCAAGGGCGAAGACCGGCAGGTCGCTTTGCTGGAACAGGTCGCGGTATTTGTAGCCTGAATACACGGCGGCACCGACCATGGTCGGCATGGCCAGGAAGAACGAGAACTCAGTGGCGGCTTTGCGCGACAGGCCGAACAGCAGGCCGCCGATGATGGTTGATCCGGAGCGGGAGGTGCCGGGAATCATCGCCAGGCACTGTACGAATCCGACCTTCAGCGCGTCAGACCAACGCATGTCGTCGACCTGCTCGACGCGAATCACGTGGCTGCGCTGTTCGGCCCACAACATCACGATGCCGCCGACAACCAGTGCGACGGCGACGGTGATCGGGTTAAACAGGTATTGATGGATGGTGTCAGCGAAAAGCACGCCCAGAACCACGGCCGGCAGAAAGGCGATAAGCAGGTTGAGGGTGAAACGTTGAGCGTTGCGCTCGGTCGGCAGGCCTGTGACGATTTCGTAGATCTTTGGCCGGAATTCCCAGACAACGGCAAGAATGGCGCCCAGTTGAATAATGATGTTGAACGCCATGGCGCGCTCGCCACCGAAGTCCAGCAAGTCGGCAACGATAATCTGGTGACCAGTACTTGAGATCGGCAAGAACTCGGTCAGGCCCTCTACTGCACCCAAAATCAACACCTGGAAAAAGGTCCAGAAATCCATTAATCCTCCGTCAGCACGCTCTTGGTGAGCGGCCCGTTAATCTGCACTCAGGAATTGAGTATCTGAAGTGAAACAATCGACCCACATAAAAATCAAAAAGATCGCAGCCTTCGGCAGCTCCTACAAGGGAATGCATTCAAATGTAGGAGCTGCCGAAGGCTGCGATCTTTTGCTCTTGTTGGCCAAGCAGATTACGTCTTATCAAAAGACACACTCAAGCCATGTTAATAAACGTCCGCGCACGAACTAATGTGAAATTATTTAGGCACTTAGTAGCAAAAATATACATTGCGCCAACAAAGTGTGACCCACTTCACATTATCCGTGAGTGGCTATACAGTGGCCAATGGACATAAACAAAGATGTCGCCATGAATTCAAAATAGTGGCACAATTTCATATTGCCACCATCTAACCACTAGTTCAGCATCCCGAGAAAATCAACTAAAAGCTTGAAAAGCTTATTTATTGTTAGAAAACTCGAGAGCCACGTCTAAAAACCGCGTAAATGTTACCAATTGTCAGTCACAGATGAGAACCGGTGCTTTAACATCCTGATGTCAGCACCTAATTCGAGTCAATGCATGATGCTCTCAGGGAACTTGGCGACTAGAAGTCCGCGCCCGACAATCGACGTACCAGGTGTACTCACTCTGGGTCGAACCCGTGGCGTGGCGGAACATTTTAGTGCGCTACTCGCAAAGCTTGTGCGAACCGATATGGCAATTGAAGCCACCTCGTACACTGATGCCTATATGCAGAATGAAGGTTCTGCCTTGTATCGAGCTATCTTCATTGTCATCGACAGCCCACAGGCACTCGAAGACAATCTTGCGCTGATCGAAAATCTGCGCCACGACAACTTGAAGCCGCTCATTTGTGCAGTTATCACCGGTCGCGGCGCTTTCAACAAGATCAAGTACTACCTTGCCGGGGCTGACTTCTGTATCAAACTCAATACCCTTTCGGACGATGGGGCTGAGTCTCTAGGGGAGTTCTTCAACAGTGAAGTGTGGCAAAGAGACATCAATCTGACACTCGATCCGACGCGTATCTGTCTGTTGAGTACCAGCAAAAGGCTGGATATCTCGTTTGCCGAGATGAAGATCCTTGAAGCATTTGCACAAAGCAATAATCACATTCTCAGCCATGATGAAATCGCCAACATCATGGGGCTCAATACCAATTTCTACGATCCCAGGGCGCTGGAGAAATCCATCAGTCGCTTGCGTGGAAAAATCAAGGACGTGTATGGTACAAACGCGATTCAGAGCATCCGCGGCTATGGCTATCGCCTGATGCGGGGCCTGATATCGACTGCCTGAGTCTCGGGTAGCCATCCCTTTTGCATGCTCACGAAGGATCGTCTGATGCAACGATATAACTCTAGCTCTACTTCACGCCTATCTATAACAAAGCAATCGAATGAGCGCGACAACATAACAATAAACTCAACAACATAGCAGCAGATCGAGTGGAACTTATCGAGGGCCATTTTCGGGCCCAGACCCTGCCTGTCGATTACTTCCAAGGAAGTCATTGCTCGCCTGCCGATTTACCTTTTTAGCCAATTTTGGTACGAAGTTAAGGAGAGAGACATGGAAACTAGTACAACCCTCCCCAGAAAATATTTTGTTGTCGTGACCAACAGCACAGCGTCTCAACGTGAACTTGAGAACATCCTGTCCAGCGAGCGCTTCAATTCACTTGGCACGTCTCAGGCACAAATGTTTGTTGAAGGTGCTACTTCGCCCTCTTCCGCTCCCATGCTGATGGAGTTCACCTATCCAAGCGGTACCCGAAAGCACGTCGCCCGCACGATTGAACATGATACCCAGCGCATATTGGCCACACTCGAATCCGAGTGGCGGGCAGCACAATCAACCAATCCCTTTCGCAGCGCCCCGACAATAACCGGGGATTCTGGTAATTTGCCTCCAAGTATTGAAGGCGTCACGCCGAGCACCGAAACCTGGCATCTGGACAATGACCAAGGCGCATTGGTCAAAGAAGGTGTCGAGATCAGTCTTACCGGGCTGGAAACTGCTTTGGTCAGGAAAATGCTACATCACGAAGAGCGTGTCGTCAGTCGAGATGACTTGATCCTGAGCATTGGCCGAGAGCCGGAGCAGTATCGCGGACTGGAAATGTGCCTGAGTCGCCTGCAAGACAAATTCAAAAGCGCCAGTCAGGGTGAGCGACTGTTCCGCGCCGTAAGAAACCGCGGCTATTGCCTCAACCAGGACATCGTCGCGTAAACACGGGCGATATTCGCGGACACAACAAACAGATAACAGTGCGATTACAAAAACAACAAGAGCACTCTGTTTGGCTCCTCCTCCCTGATTAACGTAAAACTCCTGCCTCCACCCTCAAACAGTAACAAATACAACAACATTTATTCACCCCCTTCTCTGCGACATTTTCTAACAACCGACTATTTAATTATTAAAAAGTTGGCATTGTGCCATCTTGTTAGAACTCGTCAGACACCATTCCCGACAATAAATTAGTCTATTGACTGACGACAGTTCGGCCTATCGACGTTGTTACCTCAGAACACTCATTAGAACAAAAACAATAACTCTGACTAACAACTCGGCTTTCAACTGTTGAAACCTGAATGGACGTCTTTTGGGGATATCGTATGGATCTTTCTCTCAGTATCAATCGAAGCACGGGCCTCAAGGGACTTACCTTCTGGGGACAATGGGCGCTGGCGCAGGGGTTTATCGTAGCTCTGCTGTTTGTACTGGCCGAGCAGCACACAGGCACGGTCGCGTTTTATTACCGGATGTGCGCAACGCTGGCAGTATTGGCTTCTGTGCCGGCTTACACGTTCAGTGGCGTTTATCGAAAACGTGACAACTACCTGACAGGGCTGGGTCGTCTGTTCATGGGCTGGTCCATGACCATGGCGGCACTGGCGTTCATCGCGTTTGTCTGCAAGGCCGATGAATTGTTTTCCCGGCAGGTGATTATCAGTTGGGCGGTGTACGGCTTCCTTGGCCAGGCATTGCTGTACGCGCCGCTGCATGCGTTTTCGAAGTTCTACCAGCGTTCGCGTAAAAGCGAGCACAAGACTCTGATCGTCGGCACAGGTGAGTTGGCGTTGGGACTGGCGAAGAAGCTGAGCCAGATCGAAAACCTGCCGCTGGTGGGGTTGATCAGCAACGGCGTGGTGCCTTCGCTTGCGTCGGATGCACCTCGCGTGGTCGGCGCCCAGGAAGATCTGCTGGAGTTGATCGAAGCCCACGATATCCGCCGTTTGTACATCACCCTGCCGCTGTCGGAAGCGGCGAAAATCGAAGCCATGTACGTCGATTTGCTCGGTGCCAACGTGGACGTGGTCTGGGTGCCGGACTTGAACAGCCTGACGCTGCTAAATCACTCGGTGAAAGTCGTGGACGGTCTGCCGGCGATTTACCTGAACGAAAGCCCGCTGACCAGCCGCCCGACCGCGGCACTGAGCAAAAGCCTGATGGAGAAAAGCGTCGCCCTGCTGGCGATCATCCTGTTGAGCCCGGTGCTGGCGATCATTGCCTTGGCGGTGAAGATCAATTCGCCGGGCCCGGTGTTCTTCAAACAGGATCGCCACGGCTGGAATGGCAAGGTGATCAAGGTCTGGAAGTTCCGCTCGATGAGCGTGCACGATGACAAAGACGTAAAGCAGGCCAGCCGCAACGATTCGCGCATCACTACCGTTGGACGCTTCATCCGCCGCACTTCGCTGGATGAGTTGCCGCAATTGTTCAACGTGCTGCAAGGGCACATGGCGCTGGTCGGGCCACGTCCGCATGCGGTTGCGCACAACAATTTCTACTCGGGGAAAATCCTCGCTTACATGGCGCGTCATCGGATTAAGCCAGGCATTACCGGCCTCGCCCAAATCAGCGGCTGCCGAGGTGAGACCGATACCATCGACAAGATGCAGCGACGTGTCGAGATCGACCTGCAGTACATCAATAGCTGGTCGCTGTGGCTGGACTTGAAGATCCTGGTGAAGACACCGTTTACGTTGTTGTCGAAGGATATTTACTGAAGGTTGGCATTACGCAAAGCATGACCGCAGGGGGACGAAAGTCCCCTTTTCTGTGCCCGAGATTTGGGGGGTAGCCAACATTGCCATTGAATGTGCCGCCGTCATCGCTGGCAAGCCAGCTCCCACAGAATGTGGGTGTGCCTGAGGGTTACAGGTCGGGCACATAACCCTTGTAGGAGTGAGCCTGCTCGCGATGGCGGTATATCAGGCGACGTTGATGTCGGCTGCTCTGGCGCTATCTCGAGCAGGCTCACTCCTACAGGGGTTTGTGGTGGACAGGTATTTAGAGTTCGACAGATGGACCTGTGGGAGTGAGCTTGCTCGCGAAAGCGGTAAGGCAATCAACATCAATGCTGAATGTGCCGACGCATTCGCGAGCAAGCTCGCTCCCACAGGGACCTTTCTTTTACCCGGGCTTACTCAGCGATCTTCTCAAAGTTGCGATAGAACATATCGTCATCGCGGCTATCGGTCATCGAGTGCAGTTGATACCCGCGATTGAGCCGCGCGCCGCCGTCTCGAGTCAGCGGTGCCCACACCAGGTTGGCGCGGCGCATGGTCGACATGCTCATCATTTCGTCGAACGGAATCGACAGGTAGAGCCCCTTGTCGAAGCTACCTTCACCGTACTCGGCGCTGCTGGCCGTGGTAATGGTCGCCCAGCCTCCGAAGCGTACGCCATTGGAAAACTCGCGGGAGATGTCCAGCGTGCCACCCCAGTCACCGGCCAGGTAACGGCCGACGCTGACAGCCGCCAGCATGTCGTATGGCAAGTCGGTATAACCGGTGACATGCCCGGTCACTACCGAGTAATCGCGCAGGCCAAAACCCTGATCGTATTCTCGCTGGCGCACGTAGTTGAGGTCCGCGCCCACCGACCAGCGCTCGCCAGTCGGACGGAACAGCACCTCGCCACCTACCCCGGCAAACATCGACTCCAGATAACCGCCGTAAACCATGCCATACAGGTCTTTATCCAACTGCTCGGCATGGCTCAGCTGGAACATCGGCATGGTCACTTCGGAATCGGTCAGGTACTGACGCATATCCGTGCGCACACGCGGCAAACCGCTAGGCGCGTCGTAGGTGAATTTGTCGAAGTTGTTGATCAGGTTGGCGCTGAGCAAACCGTTCCACCAGGTGTTGCGGTTGAAGCGGTACTCGGCGTCCGCGTCGGCACTGATTTGATAGAGAAAACCATCCGGGCCGCCGACGTTTTGCTTGAAGCCCAGACCCACACCATAACTGAAGTGCTGCGGCGCTTCGGTGTAGAGGGTTTTCTCGTTGTGCGGCATCGCCGGATTGATCTCGGTGGTGCGGTGCAAGGACAGCAGCGGCTCCTCGTTGTTGATCACTTCACGAAAGGTGTCGCGCGGCACGCTGGTTTCTTCCAGCGGCAGGTCATACCGCTTGTTGACCACCGTGAACCAGTTGATGTCGTCGTTGACGCTGTTGTCGAGTATCCGGCTCGCCCGGCCGACCGCTTTGGACGAATGGAAATATCGCTGCTGCTCGCCATACACGATCAGCTCGGAATCGCGCTGGGTAATGCGCTCGACCTTGTAGCCCGCGTTCTGCTGCAAACGTTGCGAGACGTTGGCCCAGTCGACCTGCTCCATCGAGGTGGTGGGCATCTTCGCCGGTAGCGGTTCCGGGGTTGGGTCGTAGGTCTTGGCCGGTGCCTTGCGGCTGACGAAATTGGTGTGAAAGGTCACACCGAACATCGCCGTGTTGCCGCGCTCCCACGCCGCAGTGACGTCGATCGAATCCGCGACCTTGAACACGGCGCCGAAGTTAATCGGCGAGTCCTGCTCGATCACGTTGTCCTTCGGCTCGTGCTTGTAGTCATTGCCTTCATATTCGAGTTTCAGGCTGAGGCGATCCCATGGCGTCTGATAACTCACGCCGCCGAAGAATGAAGGCTTGCCGCGAAAGTACGAACCGGAGTTGACGTCACCGGTGCCTTCGAGGGCCGGGCGGGTATCGAAGCGACTACTGACATAGCCCAACGGGTTGTCGATGTCGCCGCGATTACCCAGATAACCCCAGGCAATGCCGGCGCTGAAATCGAAATTGTCGTAGCGTTTGTTGGCCACGAAATATTCACTGGAGAACAAACCCGTACCGCCGATATCTCGAAAGCCCAGCGCCACATCGGGCAGCCAATGGCTTTCCTGCCACAGCCGGACTTTGGCGTCGACCGCCTTATCCTTATAGCTTTGGCTGCCGCTGAGGGCCTCGGAGCCGTACGGCCGGTTGGTGATTGCGGTGTAGCGAAACGAGCCTTCGAGCCAATCCAGCGGCTGCAACGAAACGCTGTAACGACTGTAAGGCTCGGTGCGGTTGGCGTTGACGCTCAACTCGCCGGCCGGGGCCATGCGCGCTGTTGGCGTCTGCAACAGGCCCGTACCACCGAAGTCATTTTGAGTAATGCGTGGCTCGGCATGAGCCAGACCAACGGGCAATAACAACACAGCTGCAAAACGAAAATTCAACGAACCACCTCAGGCAATTGCGTGGCAATCAATTCGGCCAACTGCTGATTCAGTTCAGGAAGAGGCGGATCAAGATCATCATTTTTGACCGGCACCAGAATCTTGCTGCCGGCGACGGGAATGTGCCCGCTCTCACGATTCCAGTGCGCAATACCCACGCGCCGCGAAACGCCGTTGGGCTGGATCAGCCACAGGTAATCGGCTTCGGCATCGCTCAGGATCGAACAGCCTTGGAGGTATTCGCGGGCCTCCTGCAACGGTTGATACGGCAAGTGGCAAGGCTCGGCGACAGCACCGAGCACTTCAACTTCGTCGACGCGCTTGGGGTAGATCAGGCGATCGCCATCGTCCAGACGAATGTTGCGCGCGAAGCCGACTTCCACCGCGACCGGGTCGAGATCGGCGATCTGCCGGCCAGTCACTGGCATCTGCCGGACTTGCTCGGTCAGCCGCTGCGCCAGCGCCACACGGCTCGGCATGTCGAAGAGCAAGGCCATGCGCTGCAAGACGTCGAGATCGAACAGCACGCCAGCCTTGAGCCGCGCCTGCTCTTCCAGCAACGACTGGCGCAGCAACACACCCGCCAGCCAGTAACCTTCGGCGTTGGGCACGGCCTCGTTGATCACATCAAGCAGTCGTCCACCCTTCGGCAGCTCGACCGGCCCCGGATTGGCGACGTCACCGCTGACGATGACCGCTGCCTGACTCACACTACCGATCAGCAGCAGACACGCCGATAACGCCCTGAAGCGCTTCACGGCAGATGCCTGCGATCAGGGGTCAATTGCACGATTCTCACACGCAGCTGCGAGGTCAGTTGCTGTTCACTCTTGAGGATGAAACCGTCACGCGGATCGACCCAATAACGATTGGTCGCACGCAGGCCGATGGCCGGGGCGTCAATGTGCTCATCGACACGTAGCACGGTGTATTCCTTGTTGAGAATGTCGAGGGTTTCCGTCGAGCGGCGGGTGAAGCGACTGTTGACGATCACCCCGACTTCCTGCCCCTTGTAGAGGTCGATCCAACGCCGAGTGGTAAAGCCATCGGCGACTTGATGCAGGCCTGACTTGAACGGAGAATCATCCGCCAGACGCGTGCCATCAAGATCGCCCTCAAGGCCCAGGCCAATGCTGCGCACGGCCAGGCCATCGCGCAGCAGCAACACTTGCTTGCCGGAGGCAACCCAGAACTGCAGATCTTCACGCTCGCGCACCAGCGCCAGCACCCCGGAGCCGGACGGCGTGGTCAATTTGAGTTGCGGGTAATTGACCTCGGCCACCTGGGCCGGCGTCACGTCCACTTCATCCGGGCCGATCACGGCCGATTTGAGGTTGTTCAGCGACGCGCTCATCAGTGGGTTGCAACCACACAACAACAGGGCCGCCATCAGGCAGACGCCAACTTTCAACGTGTTCACAGTCGGCGGCCTTATTTGCTGTTGCTGCTGTATTCGCTCCAGTTCTTCGCAGCGGAAGCCCCGGTCCCGACAATCGACGCCGACGGCACCAATTGGCTGATAAAGCGGTTCCAACGCGTCACGTTCGCCGGCCCGACATACACGACGTCCTGCGGCTGCACCTGGAAGTGTGTGGCCAGCGCCATGGCGGTCGGCGACTCGGCGTTCAACTGGTAGATTTTCGCCGGCTCGACGTCGAGGTTTTCCACGCCGCGAATGACATAGACCGCGTTGCCGTTAGAGGTGGTCTGGCTCAGGCCACCGACCGAACCGAGCACATCGGAGAGGTTCATCGTCGCCGTCTTGAAGCTCAATGCGCGCGGCTGGTTGACCTCGCCCATGACGTAGATGCGCTTGTTGTCGTTGTACGGCAGGTACAGCTGATCGCCGCCCTTGAGGTACACGCTTTGCAGCTCGGAATCCTGTTGATTGAGCGAGTCGAGATTGAGCGGATACACCCGCCCGTTACGCGTCAGCAGCAGGCCAGACAAGTCTGCGTTGTTGGTATCGATGCCGGCCGAGCCCAGGGCTTCGACCACGCTCAGCGGATTGGTCGAAATCGCCTGCGGACCGGCCTTCGTCACGGCGCCGCTGATCACGACTTTCTGACTGGCGAAACGCAACACGGCGACGTCCACCTGTGGCTCGGCGATGAACGCCGACAGCCGTTGTTCGATGTCTGAACGCAGTTGCTGGATGGTCCGGCCAGCGGCCTGGACTTCCTTGATGAACGGGTAATACAGCGTGCCATCGGAACGCACCAGACGGCCGTTGGCATCGATCTGTTGCTGCGCGCCGGACGGCGCCGTCAGCTCGGGGTGATCCCAGACCGTGATGTACAAGACATCGTTATTGCCGATGCGGTACTCGGCCGGGGTCGTCAACAACTCCGGCGGCAGCGACGTGCGCTTTTGCGTGGCGCGGGTCGTGGAGATCAGCTTGGGGGTGATCGGAATCAGCTCGACCCGGCTGCTTTCACTGGCCCCTTGGCGGGTGATGTCACTGGTGCTCAGGTATTGGCCGGGGGAAAACATGCAACCTTGTAAAGCGAGACTTGCCAACATTAAAAGAGAAAAACTACGAGTCATAATGGCACTACGCTATTCAAGGGCGAATCTAAAAAAGAAGTCACCCGACTTGCGTCGGGCGACCCTGTACTGCACTAACAAAAACTGCTGTTAGTTATGCGTGCCGGTTGTACCGGTGGTACCCGTCGTACCGGTGGTACCGCCGTTGGCACTGCCACCGCTGTTGGACGCCGCTACTGCACTGGCGACCATTGCAGTACTGGCTGCAGGGGCTTGCGAAGCCGCTACACTACCGCCCACATTGGTCACCGCAGTAAGCGGCGCTTCAGCTGCGGCAGCCCAGTTGCTCAACATCGTCAACAGGGCAACTGCCATTACTTTTTTCATATCAACTCCTTTCTAACATTCGACCTGTTAAAAACCGGCCGGCGCTAGAGGTGGTAGAGTTCAAGTCCGCGAAAAATGCGAACAAGATCCGTTGTTCTTTCACAGTCATACGCAACTGATAAAAGTCGAACGGCAGGTTTATATCTACGGACTTGCAAAAGGCATTTCCAGCGTATTTTCCCGACGATATCTAACACCTGACCGAAACTAACATTCGGCATCAAAACGACATTATCGGAGATAGCCCTTCGGATGGTTCGATTGCCAGCGCCAAGTGTCGGTGACCATGTCTTGCAAGTTGCGCGTGGCTTTCCAGCCCAGCTCTTTCGCAGCCTTGGATGCATCGGCCCAACTCTCGGCGATATCCCCCGAACGTCGCGGCATTACCCGATATGGCACCGGTTGTCCGCACGCCTGCTCGAAAGCATGCAACACCTGCAACACGCTATAGCCGTCGCCGGTGCCGAGGTTCCAGGTATGAATACCGCTGCGCTCACTGATCGACTGCAATGCTTTCAGATGTCCATCTGCCAAGTCGACCACATGGATGTAATCACGCACGCCAGTGCCGTCGACCGTGGGGTAATCGTCGCCGAAGATCGACAACTCTTGCAGGCTGCCCACCGCGACCTGGCTGATATAAGGCAGCAGGTTGTTAGGAATGCCATTGGGGTCTTCGCCCATGTCGCCGCTGTGATGCGCGCCGATCGGGTTGAAGTAACGCAGCAAAGCGATGCTCCAGCGCGGCTCAGACTGACACAGATCACGCAGGACGTTTTCGACAATCAGCTTGGATTGCCCGTAGGGATTGGTCGGATTGCAGGTGGGGAAGTCCTCGCGGATCGGCATCTGCGCCGGCTCGCCGTAGACGGTGGCCGATGAGCTGAACACGAGGCGAAACACCCCCGCCGCCGCCATCGCCTGACACAGCGTGATGCTGCCGCTGACGTTGGTCTCGTAATATTCAAGCGGCTTGCGCACGCTCTCGCCAACCGCTTTGAGCCCGGCGAAATGCAGCACGCCGTCGATGGCATGCTCGTGGAATATCCGGTCAAGCAGCGCCCGATCGCAGACATCACCGCGAATCATCTGCGCACTTTTACCGCAGATGGCTTCCACCGCGTGCAGTGCCGCGTCGCTGCTATTGCAAAGATTATCCAGCACGACAACTTCATATCCTGCTTCAAGCAGCGCAAGTGTGGTGTGCGAGCCGATATAGCCGGCGCCACCGGTTACCAGAATCTTCATAGCGCGGTCCGTGATTGGAGAAGTAACAAGTAGCGTGTCAAGCCTGTTGTTGTGGAGATGTGTCGCAATCCACACAAACCAGGCGACAACAACCGAAAACAAAACTAGTTCAATGACTGGCAATAAATATTTTTGCAGGTCACACTGTATTGTCTGGTACTTATTAGCACTGCACGTGCGCTCATCACTATCAGCAGATACCGACTAAAAATAACTAATAATGCACTAGCCGACATCTCATAACATTGTCGCGCTTTAGCGCTGCATTTAATTGCTATCAACAACCTGACTCAGGTATTAAAGCAGTCGTTCAATAACTATTGAAACTTGCACTCCTTCGTTAGTGCGCGCAGCCGTTGGCTGTGTTCCATGACTGTCCAGGATACTTTTATGATTCGTAAATGTTTGTTCCCCGCCGCCGGATATGGCACGCGTTTCTTGCCGGCCACCAAAGCCATGCCGAAAGAGATGCTGCCGATCGTCAACAAGCCGTTGATCGAGTACGCCGTCGAAGAAGCGCGAGACGCCGGCCTGCAACACATGGCAATCGTCACCGGCCGGGGCAAGCGTGCGCTGGAAGATCATTTCGACATCAGCTACGAACTCGAACACCAGATCCGCGGCACCGAGAAAGAGAAATTCCTCGCCGGCACCCGCGAGCTGATCGACACCTGCACCTTCTCCTACACCCGTCAAGTGGAAATGAAGGGCCTGGGTCACGCGATTCTCAGCGGTCGTCCGTTAATTGGCGACGAGCCGTTTGCCGTGGTGCTGGCCGATGACCTGTGCCTGAACCTGGAAGGTGACGGTGTGCTCACGCAGATGATCGAGCTCTACAAGAAATTCCGCTGCTCGATCGTTGCGATCCAGGAAGTCCCGGCCGATCAGACCCACAAGTACGGCGTGATCGCCGGCGAGCTGATTTCCGAGGGCATTTACCGGGTCAACAATATGGTGGAAAAACCGGCGCCGCAGGATGCGCCGTCGAACCTTGCGATCATCGGTCGCTACATCCTGACGCCAGACATTTTCGACCTGATCGCCGACACCCAACCGGGCAAGGGCGGCGAGATCCAGATCACCGACGCACTGATGAAACAGGCGCAAAACGGTTGTGTACTGGCTTACAAGTTCAAAGGTATGCGCTTTGACTGCGGCGACGCCGAGGGCTACCTGCAAGCGACCAACTTCTGCTACGAAAACGTCTACCTCAAGGGCCGCTGAGACGGCTCCAACCCCCACCGCCCACTCTTCATTTCAGGCAGGCCTCTATGAACATTGCACAACATTCGGCAGACATTGAACGTGAGGTGGGCAACCTCGGGGTGATGAGTTGGTTGTCGCGCCATCAGCCGTTGCCCAGCGCCAACGAGTCCTGGCTGGGCAGCATTTTGCTGGTGGAGCGCATCGGCATGTTTCCTTCGTCCGGCGACATTCGCCGACCGATGGCAGATCCCTATCCCCTGCTCGCTCACCTGAAAAAGCTCTATGGCGAGCAGGCACTGGAGATCGATGACCACGATGGCCTGAAAGTGATTTTCAGCGATTGGCGCTTTCGGGTGCGAATCTGCTGCAACGACCCGGCGATCATCATCAACGTGGAGACGCGTTGTGATACACGGTTGATGCCGCAGAAGCTTGCGGAGTTGTTGGGTCAACTGGACGGGTTCGAGAAGGACTGAACGTCTCTTGTAGGAGCCGCCGAAGGCTCGGGTAGCGTTCGGCAGCTACTACAGGTTCACTTGTCGCAACGGTCCTTGGCGCCAGTGATCCAGCCATAGAAATAATCAGCAATCACCTTACCGCCCGTGGCCGGCACCGGATGAATCTTGTCAGGGCCGATCATCGCGGCCGCGTAGCGCTTGACGTCGCTGCCGAACGCGCATTGCAGATTGGCGTAACCCAGATGCTGTGCCTGAGCCCAAGGCTGCAAAACCTGCGCATAAGCCGACATGGGGTAAGCACTCGAACGCGTGGTGTCCTGACGCATAATCAGGTTGATGCTAGCCGCCGGATGGATCTCGCGGATCATTCCCACCAGCCCCTGCACGTTGTGCAAATACGCCTCGGGCTTCACGCCAAAGCCCTGATCGTTGCCACCGAGCATGATCAGGTAAACGTCGGCGGGAATCTTCGAAACGGCGGATTTCCACTGAGTCTGCCAGCTTGCATCGCGGTGATAAAAGTCAGCGGACGCTGCACCGGAAGCCGCCAGTTTGGACACGCGCACGCCGTGCTGATCGTTGCTCATCCACACGCCGAACAAAGTGGGCGAGCCTTTCACCACTTCCAGTTTGAACGCCCAATCTGCCGTTGCCGGGGTGTCTGGCAATGGCACTTGCTGAACGCCTGTGCCCGCTAGCGTCAGGGGTTTCCAGTCTTCGGAGGGTGTCCAGCGATAGTGCACTTCGCTGGATTCGCCGTTACCGAGATAGAGCAATTTGGCTTGCGTGACAGCCGTGCTGATTCTGGGTGTCGGGCTGGCATCGATCTGCAACCATGCGCCAGGGCGCCCCGTTACCGTGCGGCTATCGGGACTGGCCTGACCTAGACCAGAGACTTTCCAGCCTCCGCCAAAATACTTCTCGCTGCTGCGGGTGTATTTGAAATGGGTTCCGCCCAGCGCTGCGCCGTGGTTGAAACCGACGTAGCCTGGCCCGGCGAAACCCACCTCCCCGGCCACCCGTTGCACCAGTTTGTTCAAATAGAAATCCTGTCCGGCGCTGTAGCTGTCGCCGATCACCGAGACCGACAACACCTTGCCGGCCTTGCCTTCACGCCACTGCGCAAAACGCTCGCGCGCATCACCCACTTCGACCACCGCGGCCGCAACCGGCTGGGCGTCATCAACTGCCAACATGGATCAATTCCTTCATTCAGTGACGGCCCTTTCGCGAGCAAGCTCGCTCCCACAGGGTTTGTGGTCATCCATTAAATCTATGTATACCAATAATCCTGTGGGAGCTGGCTTGCCAGCGATGTCGGTGGATCAGGTAATGAATCTGTGCCTGACTCGGCCCCATCGCTGGCAAGCCAGCTCCCACAGGGATGGTGTGACTTACAGGGATGATTGGGTTGGCACCACCGGGGTGATGGGTTCCAGTGGTTTTTTGCTTGCCGCCCGCTCACCGAGAAACAACACAGAAGTGAAGTTGAATCGACTGAAAATCATCGACAACACCACCGGCCCCAGCAACCCACACGCCACGCCGCCGAACACCAGCAGGCTCTCATCCTTCACGCCCAGACGCCCCAGGACAAACCGCGAAGTCGCGGCGAACAGCACATGGAACAGGAAGATCGCATAGGAATACCCGCCCAGCCACGTCAGCCCTTTCGAACGCATATCACTCGACAGCAGCGCGAAGCAGGACACGCATCCGACCGTCAGACCAATCAGACTACGGCGATCAACAATCAGCTCGCGATCAACTGCCGCCACGTACAACAGCGTCAACGAGATCAACACAAACACCAACGGCCCGATCACCTTGAATCGCTGCCTCAATGCGTCGACGTTCTCCTGGCCAATCATCCCCGCCACGAAAAACGGCAGCAGGTAGATCGCGCCGTTGATGCCGAACGCATCGAAGGTGAACGGTGGCAGCAGAAATATCGCTGCGGCAAAGGCAAACAGCAGATACAGCCGCGTGGGCGAGCGCAGCAAACCACGCCACTCCAGCAAGCCGACGAACATGAAAATGATGAACACGGCCTGCAAGAACCAGAAGTGGTTGATCGGCACCCAGAACGACAACAAAGCGTCGATCACACCGACGTCTTTGTTCACCCCCGGGCCGACCGCTTGCAACACCGAGAACGGCACACCCACGCAAAACAGCGGCACGATCAGCCGTCGGACCTTGCCGGAAAAGAACGTGGAAAAGTCATTGCCACGGATTTTGTAGATGGAGTAGATGTAGCCGGAAATAAAGGTGAACAGCGGCATGCGCACGTACACCATCGAGTCGGCGAGCACTCGAAACGGCGAGCCCAGATCGATTTTCAAGCCACCGCCCAACGGGCCGATGACGTGATAGAGCACCAGCAGCAGGCACGCCAGGCCGCGCAGGGTTTCGATCTCCAGGGACTTTTTCTTGCTAGACATAAAGCACCTGCCTCAATTCAGAACTCTTGATTCAACCTGCACCGGTTTGTTCGCGCGAAGCATCAAACCGAGGCCCACGAACAACACCGGCACGACCATCGAGAAGTGCCGGGCGAAGGAACCGAAATCCGGTTCGAACAAACCCTGCACCAACAAAAACGCCAGCGGGATCGCGATCAGTTCCTTGGGTTTAGTCTGGATCGGCGTGCCCTTGTAATCGGTCGAAGTGATGACTTTGAACAGCAGCAGCGCGGTCATGATCATCAGTGCGACGAAGATCGCCTGGCCCGGCCCAGACAGCAGAATCAACTCAACGGGGAACGACAACCGGAAGAAGATGATCATCGAGTCCAGCGCTTGCGAGACGAAGTCACTGCCGCTGAGCCACGACACGATCAGCGATTTCGAGCCCTCCTCCCCCGCCGTACGCAACTCATTGTTACTCGCACGAATCGACGACACCGGAAACCCGAGCGCCAACTGAATCGCCGTGGCGACCGCCAGGTAGAACAGGAACAGCATCAGGAAAAAGGTCATGCGCGAGACGTACTTCTTCATCACGCAGACGCCGACCCAGGACAGCGAAAACAGAATCCAGTAGGGCCGGATCAACACGCCATAGATGACCGCCGAAAGGAAAAATCCGCCGCGATATTTACGCGTCAACGAGCTGAGCAAAATGCTCAGAACCGCCACCGATACGATAATTTCCTTGGTCAGGTTTTCCAGAAAAAACGAGCGAACGATGCCCCACAGACACAGGGTGCCGAAGATCGCCAGCGGCATACGCCGGAACACCACCACCGGAATGGCCGTGAGGAAAAAATTGCAAAACATCCCGTAGGCCCAGGCATTGGTCAGATCGATCCCGGTGGGCCGCAGCAGGAACGCCGAACACTCGTAGGACGATCGATCCGGCGAGAACGGATTCCAGAAATTGCAATTGTCGGCTCGCGCGTAGGACGACCACAACGTCATGGCATCCGGGCCAGGCGCGCGAGGCACCAGCAGCGGCATGGCCACCGACAGAAACAATCCGGTGAAAAGGATCAGGAACGAGACGTACGAATCGAGTTTCTTGCCACGAAACTCGATACAAGGCAGCTTCAGGCCCATGACAGACCGGCCTTCTTCGCGCCGGTTGCTCGGGTCAACACGGCAATCACGCCAAGCTGCACGATGATCGCGAAGACGTTGCCCCACGCCGCGCCATAGATCGAATAGTGCTTGATCAGCAGGTAGCTGACCGGCACCGAAATCAGCAAGCAGATTGCCGCGCTGGCGAGAGACACGCGGCTGTTTTTCGAGGCAATCAAACCGCCCCAGACGATGTCGCCGATCGCGCGCAGGGCGAAGGAAAAAATCAGCACAGCGAGGAGCGCGTTATCCGGACGCGGCACGCTGGTGGCGACGTAATCGAGCACCACGTTAAAGAACAGATAAATCGCCACCGCCACCGCAGCGGACACCACCAGCGAACGCATGACCCACTTGTTGACGAACAACTGCCTGACCGTGAACGCTTGCTGATCGGCCTGAAATCGCTTGGCCAGCACCGGAATGCCAACCACTGCCACCACCGCGTAGGACAACGCTTGCAAGGTGTTGGCCGCTGACCACGCGTACACGTACTTACCGAGGCTGGCGTAGGGTTCAAGGTCGATGATCAGAAAGCGTTCGGCGTACTGACTCAGCGCGATCAGACCGGTGCCGAGGTAAAACGGTAACCCGGCTTTCCACACAGTCGCGGTGGCCAAGGTTCCGGCTTCTCGCCCGCGATGCACGTTCACCACGATCAGGTAACCGGCGATGATCACCAGCACGTTGGCGCCAACCCACAGCCACAATACGCTGACGATCCCGGACACCCAACCGAGCATCATCCCGCCCACGGCCAACAACGCCCACAGGCCGGTCTTGATGAAGAACAGCAACGCGCCCGCCGTGGCTTTCTGTGCGGAAAACACGAACGAGTTGATTTCGAACGACAGGTGCTCGGTCAGCAAAACCAGGGTCACGCAGAGGATCAGCGCCATCGGCGCCTCGACCGCCTGGAACAGTGAGTAAATCAGCACTGTCACCACCGATAACACCAGCCCTACCGCGAGGTACAGCAGCAACACCTTGTCGACGACCCGGCGCGAACTGCCGCCGACACTGATCAGCCGATTGATTTCCGAACTGAAGCCGACGCTGTAGAACTTCGAGGCAATCAACGACGCCGCGACCACCACGCCGTAAAAGCCCAACGCCTCATAACCGAGGTAATGAGTAATCGCCAGCACCAGCAAAAACTTCGCGCCCAATGCTCCGCCGCGAAGCAGTAGCCGAAATATCATCGAACGATCCCTTTGATGATCTCGTCCATGGCCACGGTTTTTGCCTCGATCTCGCGGCAAGTGTCGGTCAGGCGTTTGCCGAAATTCGACAGCGCGTTCGGCGCGTAAACCGTGTTGATGATGGTGTCGACATTGATGTCGCCGCCATTGATCACCCAGTCCTCGACGCCCATGTCCTGATAGGCGCCGAAGCCTTTGCGTTCGTAGCTGATGTGGTACGCCGGCACGCCCGAGAGCAGCGATTCGATAGCGCCGTGCAGGCGCACGGAAATCACCAGGTCCGGTTGGTATTTGGCAATTGTCGCCTTCAGTGACAGCAAGTCTTCGCTGATGCCCAGTTCGCGATAGAACGCGCCGTCATCGTTGCCTCGCACGGCACTTTGCACGGCGCAGACCACTTTGCTTTTGTTCTTCAAGCGCTGCAGCAGCACCTTCAGATTGGCGACGTAGGCGACTTTCTTTTCCTTGCTCCACTCCGGCGGCTTGCGCAGTACCACGCACACCGTGGCCGGCGACGCAGCGCAGCGGGTGAACTTGGGCTGAGCGAGGATTTTGCTCGCCAGAGATTGCACTGCCAAGTCCGGCGCGCGGTAGACGTTTTCATAGGCATCGAAGATCGCCGACGAGCGATTGTCGCGCACGAACACCGCGTCGGCGCTGGCGTAATGCTCGACGATCTTACTGCTTTCGCCATGGAACGGGCCGATGCTCTGCGGCAGGTACACCGACGGCACTTTGCTGAGGATCGCGGTTTCCAGTTGCTTGGCATGGCCGAGTTTCAACTTGATGTGTTCGAAAGCACTTTTCGAACGCATGTAACCGCCGCCGACGCCGACGATCAGGTCGGTTTTGCGCAACAGATCGGCGAGTCCTGCGTAGGACTGATTGAGAAACACCGCTTGCTTGACCCGGCCCAACCCTTTGGCCGCCATCACTGGCGCATCGAAACGTGGGTGCGGCAGGTAGCTGAAGGATTGCGGATCGGAGGCCACGACGCTGATCGCGGTGTCATCACCAAAGTTGCGCTGCACCAGGGCAATCGCCAGATCGACGAGCAGACCGTCACCGGAGTTGGACGCACTGTAGCCATGCAAAATCGTTACGTTCATAAGCTTGAGTTCTACTTAATAAGTGGGAGCGCGATACAAATCGTAGGTCTGGCGGATCATCAACGCGGCGCTGAAACGCTCGCGGACAATGCTGCGACCTTCGTTGCCGAGGTCGAGCAAGCGCGGCTTCTGGATTTTCGCCAGCACATCGGCCAGCGCCTGGTGATCACCCGTCGGGAAGACATAACCGGACACCTCGTTGCTGACCAGTTCGGGCAGCGACGTGCAGTCACTGGCGATCACCGGCAGCCCCATGGCCATGCCTTCCAGCGGCACCATGGCAAAACCTTCCCAGCGGCTCGGGACGATCAGTGCATCGGCTTGTTGATACAGCGCGTGCACTTCGCTCGGCGTCACCCACGGCAGGTATTCAACCGAATCCATTGGCGGGCACTCGACCGAGTCCTCGTTGACCGCACTGCCAACCACCGTCAGTTTCAGATCGTTGCGTTGCACTTTGGCGTAGGCCTTGAGCAACACGTCGAAGCCTTTCTGGTAGTCGAGACGGCCGACGAACAGCAAATGAATCGGCTCGGGGTTGGCGGGTTTCACCGCGTCGTCCCGGCGATGAATGCCGTTGTAGATCAGGCGCATGCGCTTGCGCTCGATGCCGAAACGCGCGGCTTTATCGAGTTCGTACTGGCTGACGCAAATGATCACGTCGGTGACCTTCTGCAAGACGCGCTCGATCCACGCATAGACTTTCTGCTTGATCGGCGAGCTTTCCATCAGGAACGAAAAGGCATGCGGGCAGTAGACGACTATCGGCTTGCGCCACGGTCGTAACAGCACGCAAACGCAACGGCCGATCACCCCGGAAAAGGTGCTGTGCAGATGCACCACATCGGGTTTTTCCTTGAGCATCACCTGCGCCAGGCGCCAGGCGAAACGCAGCAGCGACGGCACGTTGCGCCCGGTTCGGGCGAAGGTGCGGATCTGCTGCGCCGCGATGCCGTGCAGTTCTTTTTCCTGATCCTGCGGGACCAGATAGACCAACTGGTAATTGGCAACATCGTCTTCGGGCGACGTCGAAATCGTGCGAATGACCGTCGCCACGCCACCTTTAATCGTCTCAGCTACATGCAGTATTTTTTTCACAACTCACCCACCTCATGTATGGACAATTCAGGATTTGTCGGACGCGTATTCGTAGTTGTAATAGCCGTAGCCGCCGTTGCCGTAGTAACTGGCCGCGCGCTTCTCGACGCCGTTGAACACCGCACCTTTCAACTCGATGCCGTTCTGGGCAAAGCGGCGAATGGTCAATTCGATTTCTTTGGCCGGGTTCACCCCGAAGCGCGTGACGATCAGGCTGATGCCCGCCTCACGGCCGACAATCGCCGCATCGGTCACCGCCAGCAGCGGCGGCGTATCGATGATCACCACGTCGTACAGCTCGCTGAGTTGCGCCAGCAGTTCGCGGAAGTTGGCGTGCATCAACAGCTCGGAAGGATTGGGCGGCACCTGCCCGCGACTGATGAAGTGCAGGTCAGCGCCCTCGATCTTTTTAATCGACTGCTCGATGGTGCAGCGCTTGACCAGCAGATCCGACAAACCATTGGTGATCGGTACGTCGAGGGTTTTGTGCAAGTGTCCTTTGCGCATGTCGGCGTCGATCAGCACCACACGCTGACCGCTTTGCGCCATGACGGCGGCAAGGTTGGAAGAGACGAAGGTCTTGCCAACCTGCGGGCTCGGCCCGGAAATCATGATGCGGTTGTTGGTCGAGTCCAGGCCGGCGAAGTGCAGGCAGGTACGCAGGCTGCGGATCGACTCGATGGACAGATCCGTCGGGTTGCGCAGTGCCAACAGGTACGCCGGTTTGTCCACGCCATCGCGAGCGCGCCCTTTTTTGCCGTCCTCTTCCTTTTGCAGCGCGCTGTAAGGAATCGACGCGTACACCGGCAAACCAAGTTGCTCGATGGCCTCCGGCCCTTCCAGACCACGGCTGAGGGATTTGCGCAGCAACACCAGGGCGACGCCGACGAAGGCGCCGAGGAAGGTTGCGATCAGCACGATCAGGGCTTTTTTCGGTTTGACCGGGCTGGTCAGGTCGACATCCGCCGTGTCGATCAAGCGCACGTTGCCGACTGCGCCGGCGCGGACGATGTCCAGTTCCTGGGATTTGTTCAGCAGCTGCGTGTAGATCTGCGAGGCCACTTCGACATCGCGGGTCAGGTTCAACAGCTCCTGTTGCGTGGCTGGCAAGTCCTGAACCTTGCCTTCAAGCGACTTCTGCTGCTGCGTCAATTCGCCGATCTGGCTCATCAGTGCGCGATAGGCCGGATGCTGTTTGGTGAACTTGCGATCCATCTCCGCCTGCTGCATTTTCAGCTCGGAAATCCGCGTTTCGAGCGCCACGGACTGACCGAGCACCGATTGCGTTTCCAGGGAGATGTTCACGGTCTTGCCGTGCGTCTGGTAGACGTTGAGCGCATCACTGGCCTTGGCCAGATCGCGTTTGACCTGCGGTAGCTGGCTTTGCAGGAACGCCAGGCTCTGCGCAGCTTCGGCTGACGTGCGACGCACATTCTGCTCGACGTACAGCGCCGCGATCTTGTTGAGGATCTTCACCGCTTCGGGCGCATCGGCGCTGGCCAGCGCGAGGCGGATGATGCCCGACTCCTTGCCCTGCTCGGAAATATCCAGCGCATCCTGATAGCTCTGGATGGTCACGATGCGTGGATTGCGCACCACCTGGAAACGCGTGCCAGGGTTGGCCGATAGCTGAGTGATCAGGCCTTCTACATCGTCTTGCGCGAAGGCTTCACCCGCAACGCCTTCCACCAGCAAGTTGTCGTTTTCATCGAACAGTTTGAAGTGATGCTGTTCGCCGGCAATCAGCGTGAGCTTCTTGCCCAACAGTTCTTTGGGCAGGTCGAGCTTGGCGATCTCGACACGCTCGCCGCCCCAGGCATAACTGTTCATGCCGAACCGTGGCGAGGCAACACTGGAATCGGTTTCGCCGCGATAACGACGGGCAAGAAAACCGCCAACCAGCGGAAAGGTGTTGGGGGTGACGTCGATATCCAGACGCAGGTCATCGACGGTTTTGCCGATCACCGCGCGGGACTTGATGATGCCGATTTCGGTCACCGACGGCGATTGCCCACCGAGCATGCTGTTGAGGTCGGAGAAACCGAGCATGTCGTTCTTTTTCGGTTCGACCTGCACCAGCGCGTTCGCCAGGTACACGGGCGTGGCCAACACCGCATAGGCAACGCCGGCGGCCATGAAGGCACCGGTGAACGCGCCGATCAACCATTTCTGGTCGATCAAACTGCCGAATATGCCGAGCAGATCAATACTGTCTTGATCGTTGTCACGGTTGGCGATTACTGACGGTAACTGCATAAGTCTGTTCTTACCATTCACTGATCTGAAGAATATTCATCAACGTACAAGACGTTGTGCCCATGCGCTGACAGCATCTTCAATCAATGCATGGGCATGAATAAAAGCGGCCTTGCCTTGACGGTATGGATCTTGTATTTCTCGCTCGCTCTGCCATTTGCCGAGCAGAAAGACTTTGCCCCGAGCATGGGAGGCAATGTTCAATACTTGGTTAACGTGTTGCTTTTCCATGACCAGAATCAGATCTGATTCATTGACGATGTCCGAGGTCAGTTGCCGCGCCTTGAAGCCCTCGGCGTTATGCCCGTGGTCTTCCAGAACCCGCCGCGCCGAGGCTTCGACGCCTTCTCCGACACGTGCCGCGAGGCCTGCGGAGGTCACCGAGATCGCTCCAGGGGCCAGCGCGTTACGCAGCAACAGTTCTGCGGTAGGACTTCGGCATATATTGCCAACGCAGACGACAAGGATCTTTTTGAACAAGGTTTACTTTCCTGTGTAATATCAAACTGCCAACATCTAGAGCGAACTTTAATGAACCCACTAGATCTTCCTGCACTCAGAAAATAGATTCGCCCTGTTAGTACCAGCACACTAAGTACCACAGCGCTTAAAAGCCCCCCAACCAGAATTAGCGGACTAAAAATAACTGTGATTTTCGCGCGATTTATTTCCGACAAAAAATAACATTCGCGCACTTCGCGGGATTGTTAGTTTCAAACAACAGATAACCAGAGAACTATTCGCCGTTGTCATTCTCATTGGAGAGCAGACATGAAATCAGCCCATCTCAAACGACTCAGCGCCTCGCTGCTGTTGGCGCTCAGTGCCGCACCTCAAGTGCATGCCAGTGAATTGTTTCCCAACCTCCCCGCCAAGACCGTCGGAATTCAGGTCAAGATCCAGAACTTTACTGCCGACGACGCCGCCCATATCAAAGCCGCAGGGTTCAGTTTTGTGCGCTTGGGCGTGTGGAGCGACAGCCTCAGCGCCAAGGCTTATCAGAAGCAGGTCAGCGATGCCTTTGCGGCTGCGCAATCCGCAGGCCTGCCGGTATTGCTGACCGTGCGCGCGATCAAACCGTTGACCCCGACACCCGCCAACACCGTTGCACTGACGAAAGCCGGCGAATCGTTTGCCACCGCACTCACGGGCCTGGAGAAAACCTACAGCACACAACTGGTCGCGATCGAGATCTGGAACGAGCCGGACCTTGCAACTTATTGGCCGACGCGCAACTTTGAGACGACGTTCGTGCCATTCATGAGCGCCGTGTGCAAGTCACTGCAGAACACATCGCAAACCACGCCAGTGGTCGGTTTCGGTTTTGCCCGGGCACCGACCGCAGGCTCGGCGTCAACGGTGGCGCTTAACAGAATCGTCAGTGAGTACCCGAAATGCCTCGATGCGATTTCCTATCACCCGTACAGCATGACGGCCACGCAAATCAGCAATGCACAGTCCTTTATCCAGCAAAACTTTCATCTACCGGGGGTCATCAGTGAATGGGGCGTATCGGCGCTGCGCTCCAACGGCGGCAACGACGGGCAGGCCAGCAAGGTCAGCGCGTTTATTGCCGATGTGAAAAAGCTCAACATCCCGCTGACGTCAATCTACGAATGGCGAAACAGTGAGTCGGGCAGTAACGAGCGCGAGAAAAACTTCGGCCTGCTGACCTCGGGGGGGCAACCGAAGCCGGCGAAAATGGCCGCCGGTATGCAATTGAATGCGCAGTAGGCCTCGTGCGATTGATCTCTACGCAGGTCAGTTGCTTTGAACCTGTGGGTGGTTTTGGAATCGTATTCATCGATACCGCGCCCCGCCTTTCAAACAATCGTTTTCAGGTTGTTGCCTCAGGGGCCATCGATCCACGTACGCGCCCTTGAGTGGCTGTCAGCGCTCGGGTAATGTCGTCAGACCCACAGGACAGAGCACACCCATGACTTCCAAGCTGGAACAACTGAAACAAATGACCACCGTGGTTGCCGACACCGGCGACTTCGAAGCGATTGCCCGGGTCAAACCGGTCGACGCCACAACCAACCCTTCGCTGCTGCTCAAGGCTGCGGCCATTCCCGCTTACGCCGAGCTGCTGAACGCCTGTGTCAGCGACTGCAAGGGTGATGTCGGCCTGGCCAGCGACCGCTTCGGCGTTGCAGTGGGTCAGGAAATTCTCAAAGTGATCCCGGGCCGTATCTCCACCGAAGTGGATGCGCGCCTGTCGTTCGATAAAGACGCCGTGCTGAAACGGGCGCATCGCCTGATCGAGCTGTACGACAAGGCCGGCATCGGCCGCGACCGCGTGCTGATCAAGATTGCTTCGACCTGGGAAGGCATCCGCGCCGCCGAGGTGCTGGAGAAGGAAGGCATTCAGACCAACCTGACTTTGCTGTTCTCCTTCGCCCAAGCGTCGGCCTGCGCCGATGCCGGTGTGTTCCTGATCTCGCCGTTCGTGGGCCGCATCTACGATTGGTACAAAAAGGCCAACGGCAACGACTACACCGGCGCCGATGATCCGGGCGTGCAGTCCGTGACGCGCATCTACAACTACTACAAAGCCAATGACTACAAGACTGTGGTTATGGGCGCGAGCTTCCGTAACCTCAACCAGATCGAGCAACTGGCCGGCTGCGACCGCCTGACCATCAGCCCGGACCTGATCGACAAACTGGCGGCCGACACTGGCAAGCTGGAGCGCAAACTGGCGCCGGGGCACGCGGGTGAAGCGCGCCAGAGCCTCAATGAAGCGCAGTTCCGCTGGTTGTCCAACGAAGACGCGATGGCCACCGAGAAACTGGCTGAAGGCATTCGTCAGTTTGCCCGTGACCAGGAAAAGCTTGAGGCGTTGTTACAAGCCAAGCTGTGATCTGAGTAGCTGAAATGCAAAAAGGGCGAACCTGACAGGTTCGCCCTTTTTTATTGGTTAGATGCTTAGGAATGTAATGTCTGAGCCGACGCCTTCGCGAGCAAGCTCGCTCCCACAGGAAATGTGGGTGTATGGAAATGCTGTGTTCGCCACATAACCCTGTGGGAGCGAGCTTGCTCGCGAAGAGGCCAGCCCAGCCAACATCGCTTCAGGTGATCAATGGCGTTCGAGGGCATTCACCAGATCGTGAAAGGCTTCACGATTGGAATCGTTCAGCCCCATGAGGATCTTGTGCGCTTCCAGCACCTTGATCCGCACCACTTCTTCCGACTGATCCTGATCCGGCAGGTCATCGAGGCACTCTGGGCACGGCACGGGGTGGTTGACGATGTTGAAGACCTGTTCGAAGCCCATCGATTGCAGCAGACGGGTGATGTCATCGTGGGTGGTGACGACGGTCGGCAACAAGCCGACCTTCTGCCGCGACAGGATCGACAGCTTGGCCAAAAGGCCCAGCGTCGTGCTGTCGATGCTGCGGGTTTCGGTCAAATCGATCACGATCGCGTTGAAATTCAGCGCGGTGAAGATTTTCTCAATAGTCGCATCC
>NZ_JBIWAL010000037.1:44261-55208 GCF_044760045.1 Pseudomonas sp. NPDC098747
AATGAAAATCAAAACGATAAACATAATCTAAAAAGTCGCATCCAACGCCGAACAAAGGGTCAGTATAAATTAAAAGACGAACTTCAGTACGAATTTGAATTACTGCTCGGCGAACTGGATTCTACCGGTACTCATTAAAGATTCCTGCTCAACACCAACAGGGCGATATCATCCGGCATCTCCCCCAGCGTGGCCAATCCAAATACTTGCCGCAGACCATCCAGGCTGCCGCCCGCCGACTTCACCCGTTGAGGCAAAGCGGCTTCTTTTTCTTTGAGCGTAGGTTCTGACAAAAGATCCAGAATGCCATCAGACATCAGCGTCAGGCTGAACGTCGGTGGCAGCTCAAGCACGTGATCTTCGTAGGTGGCTTCATTGAAGAGGCCCACTGGCAGACCGCGCCCTTCGAGATAACGAACACTGTCAGGCGTGTACAACACAGGCAACGGCAGATGGCCGCCGATGCTATAGGTCAACAAACCGGTCTCCTCGTCGATGACTCCACCGACCATTGTGACGTGTTTACCCAGCTTACAACTGATCAGCCCCCGGTTGATATGACCAAGGACTTCCGAAGGCTTGAATTCCGGCAAAGTGCCGCTGCGCTTGGACTCGAACAGCAAGCGCGTGGTCATGAATTTCAGCAGCACGGTGACGAAGGCTGAAGAGGCGCCATGACCCGATACATCCGCCAGATAGAACGCAACCCGGCGCTCGTCGACACGGAAATAGTCGACAAAATCACCCGACAGGTACAACGACGGGATGATCTGGTGGGCAAACTTGAACTCGTCGATACTCCACGGGCTTTCCGGCAGCATGTTCATCTGCACCTGACGACCGGCGTTCTGGTCTTCCTGGAGCAGGTTCAGGCTGGCCTCGAGCTCGCGGTTGGCCTTTTCGAGCTTCTCGCGGTAGCGCTGGTTTTCCAGCAGCAGGCGCGCACGATCCAGGGCCCGGCGCACAGAGTGCTCGAGCACAGCCAGATCTTCGAGAGGCTTGATCAGGTAATCCGCCGCGCCCAGGCGCAACGCCTCGACCGCGTCGTTCATCACGCCGGCACCCGAAACCACGATCACCGGCGTTTGCGGTGAAAGCTCGGTGACCTGACGGATGAGCTCGAGACCGCCCATCTGCGGCATGCGCAGATCGCAGATGACCAAGTCGGGCTTGTCTTGCTCGAATACCTGAAGACCCTGTTGGCCGTTGCTGGCCTGCAGGACGCTGAAACCACTGTCTTCCAAATAGGCCGCGAGGCTCGCGCGCACTACTTCGTCATCATCGATTATCAGCAGCGTGGCACTGGTTTTTGGCATGTGGGCAAACGGCGCCAGAATTAGGTTGGCGTAGTTGGCGGGGCATCGGCCCTGCGCAGACTACTGGATTCGCTTTCTAGCCTCTCTGCTGCACCGCTTTCGAGCGTTAGCTCCGTACACGGTTGCACCAGAGGTGCCCTTCTAAGGCGCAGACGGTACTCCCATCCGCGGGGCGTTTCAAGCATGCGCCGATGGTCGCTTGACGACTTTACTTGTCAAATCACCGAGAGTTATAAGAACCGCTCAAACCGTAACCCAATGGAAGGTCAGAACCATGAGTCAAACCGGTCGGGACTACAGCGAAAAGCGCGATTTCATCCGCATGCGTGTCGATGCCGATGTCGTGTTGATTCATGAAGGGGATCAGGTCTCGGCCGTGTGCATCGACCTCTCCAGCAGCGGCATGCAGGTCGAAGCAGCGCGCAAATTCAAGGTCGGTGACCGTTTGTACGTGAGGATCGACTCCGAGCATTCGGCACTCAGCGGCCTTGAGGCCGAGACCGAAGTGGTTTGGGTCAAGGCTCAGGAGGGCGACAGCCAAAAGCTTGGCCTGAGCATCCTGAAGATGAAATAAGCGCACACAAAAAAGGCGACCCGAGGGTCGCCTTCTTTTTTCACCGATCGAAATTAAAAATCGTCTTCGACCTGGCCATCCTTCACCTTGAACTCGCGGTTCTGCAAGTAGGCGTTGCGGATGAAGGTGTACTTGTCGCCGCTGATCAGCTTCTCGCTGGACAGCAGGCTGGCGCGGGTGTCGACGATATTCAGGCCGAATATCGAGTTACGCACGGGCACATCGTTGATGTAGCGGTACGGGCCGGTGAAGCCGTCAACGTACTTGGACGGTGCGTCACGCAGGGTGCTCGGTCCCATCAGCGGCAGCATTACGTACGGGCCGCTGCCAACGCCCCAATAACCGAGGGTCTGGCCGAAATCTTCGTCGCTACGGGTCAGCCCCATATGGGTGCCGACGTCGAAGAAGCCGAGCAGGCCGAAAGTGGTGTTGAAGATCAGGCGCGCGGTATCAACGCCAGCCGCAGCCGGTTTGGCCTGCAGAATGTTGTTCGCCAGGTTGGTGACATCCCCGACGTTGCGGAACATGTTGTGGATGCCGTCTTCGACAAATTGCGGCGTCACAAACTCGTAGCCCTGCGCCAACGGCTTCAGCGCGTAGGTGTCGACGAAGTCGTTGAACTGAAAAATCGGACGGTTGACGCTTTCCCAAGGGTCTTCTTCCGTTGCCGCTTGAGTGGCGAACGGCGCCAGCACCAGGCCGGCATATACACAAAGCTGAGCGAGCGAAGGGCTCAAGCGCATAGAGAAACTCCTTGGATTTGTACTGGCACGGGCATCTCGACCCGAGCGGTAAGGCGGCTAGTATAAGCGCAAAAGTCCTTTTGAGCAGTCCGTGAGTGAAGCGACTTGTAGGAGTTTTCTGAGCCCTCGATTCACATCGCTGTCATCCAACTGTCATCGGCAGGTTCTAGCCTGACGGATATTTCAGGGATGTAGCCATGTCACACGCCGAAACCTTGCCCTTCGCCGCGCCCAGCCTGAACGCCATACTGTTCGGACTCAGTGGTTGCCTGGTGGATTTCGGTGCCCGCGCCCGACAACAGAGCACTGCCCTGCCCGAACATGCCGCGGCCACACCAGGCGCGCTCGAGAGCCTGCAGAGCTTGCAGCGCCAGCAAATTCCTTGCGCCTGGATCGATGACCTGTCCCCTGCCCTTGCGCTACCGCTGTCGGCGGCCTTACCGGCATGGATCAAACCCGGGCAACATTCGGCAACAATCAATCCGTGGCCCGCGCCTAATGCCTGCTGGCAGGCGCTGATGGACTTGAACGTTGGCAGCCTGGACGGTTGCGTACTGGTCAGCGGCGAGCCGCGATTGCTGCAATCGGGCCTCAATGCCGGCTTGTGGACAATCGGTCTGGCATCCTGCGGTTCGCTGTGCGGTCTGGCACCGGGCGAGTGGCAAGCCTTGAGCCAAAAAGAACGGGAGCAGTTGCGCGGCAAAGCGACGATGCAACTGTTCGGCCTCGGCGTGCACTCGGTGATCGATCATCTGGGCGAGCTGGAAACCTGCCTGGCGGACATCAGCCTGCGCCGCCTCAAAGGCGAAAAGCCCTGATCGGGATCATGCAGGGTGATCGAGAGTGGATTAATCTAAAGGTCAGCCATAGACCTTTGGCGCGTGGCTGCGGTCAATGCCAGTGCCTCTCGATAAAAAAGGAAACCACCATGCCCGCTCAAGAACTTCAAAAACAGCTCGATGCTCTGCGCGAGCAGTTGGATCAGAATCCACCGCTGACTGAAGTTGAACGGAAAGATCTGCATGATCTGATGGAGCAGATCCAGCTAAAAATTGAACTTGAAACCAGGACCCAGGATGCCAGCCTCGCTGATGGCGTGAACCTGGCCGTCGAACGCTTTGAAGTCGAACACCCGGCCATTGCCGGCGCGCTGCGCAATATCATCATTACACTGGGCAACATGGGGATCTGATTCCCCGCCAGACAAAAAAGCCCTGCCATCACTGGCAGGGCTTTTTCATTTCCGCGATTTGCGACGCGGTCAAATGTGGGAGCGAGCTTGCTCGCGAATGCGGTGGATCATTCAACGATGATGGCGACTGACACGACGCCTTCGCGAGCAAGCTCGCTCCCACAGTGGTTCTTCTACACCCTGGATATTTATTGACGAACCAGACGATGGTTCGGCAACTGCACGCTCTCGGTGCTGCGATACGGATTGATATCCAGCCCACCCCGACGCACATACCGCGCAAACACCGTCAACTTCGCAGGTTTCAGCAACCGTTGCAGGTCGAGGAAAATCCGCTCGACGCACTGCTCATGGAAGTCCGAGTGCTGGCGGAAGCTGACGATGTATTCCAGCAGACTGGCGTGATCCAGCGCCGCGCCGCGATACTCCACCACTACACTGCCCCAGTCCGGCTGGCTGGTCACCGGGCAATTGGATTTGAGCAAGTGGCTGTGCACGCTCTCCTCAACGACGCGCGAATCATCGCAACGCAGCAGTTCCGGACGCGGATGCTCATAGTTGCTGACGCTGATTTCCAGGTCATCAATGCACACACCCGGCAACGCCACCACGCCTTCGGCTTCGACCTCTTTCAGGCTGCGAACCCGCACGCCGACGGGTTTGCCGGCCGCGGCCGACAGATCCTTGACCAACGTCGCTTCCAGCGTGGCGCTATCGGCAAACGGCGTCTGGTTCAACGAGTTCAAATACAGCTTGAACGACTTCGATTCGATAATATTCGGCGAATCTGCCGGAATAGTGAATTCGCCGATGGCCACCACCGGTTTGCCCGATGGGAGCAGCCACGACAGTTCGAAGCAGTTCCAGAAATCCACACCTTTATACGGCAGGGTTTCGGCGGTCAGGCCCAGCTCCGCCCATTTCGCGGTGCGCGGAATCGGGAACAGCAAGGACGGCGTGTAGGTGGCGATGTATTCGCTGGATTTGCCCAGCGGCGAGTGTTCGGCTGCGGGATGCATGGCGGAAACCTGACTGAAGAATCAGCGGATTCTACCAGCCTTTGCTCGCGCCTTTGAGTGCTTACTGACTGACAGTCAGTTTGCCGACCATACCGGCCTGATAATGCCCGGGAATGTTGCAGGCAAATTCCAGGCTGGTGGCCTTGCTGAAAGTCCAGGTCAACTCAGCGGTTTTGCCCGGTTCGACCAACACGCTGTTCGGGTCGTCATGTTTCATGCCATGACCCATCGCCGCGTGATCCATGCCCGCCATGTCGTGGGACATTTCTTTGATGGCGGTAGGCATGAGCATGCCGTTTTGCTGCATCTGCAACATTTCCTGCTGGTGACCGGCGTGCATCGCCGCGTCACCGAGGTTGAATTCGTGCAGCAACTGGCCTTTATTCACCAGTACAAAGCGAACGGTCTCACCAGCCTTGACCTGAATAGCCTTCGGATCGAACGACATATCGCCCATCACCACTTCGATGCTTCGGGTCGCTTTGCTTGCCGCCGCCGGTTGACCGAAATCGTAGGAGTGCTTTGGCGCGGCCGACACTGGCGCGCTCAATACCAACAAGCAGGCGGTCAACGCCAAGGATTTGCGCAAAAACATGGTCGTACTCCAACAAGATAAGGTTCAGCTTGTGGGAAACTCTAACCGGCCTGCGCTGGCGCCTACCTGACGGGAAGATTACAACTTTGTCAGGTTGGCGCTTGCCGCCCGCTGTCGCGGTATAAAGCTTTCGTTGCTTCATACCGAATCACACCGAATCAGCCCGAGTCGCCCATGAAACTGTTAATCGTCGAAGACCAAGCGAAAACCGGCCAATACTTGCGTCAGGGCCTGACCGAAGCCGGGTTCAACACCGAACTGGTGGCCGACGGCGACAGCGGCCAGCAACTGGCCTTGAGCGGTGATTACGCGCTGCTGATCCTCGATGTGATGTTGCCCGGGCGCAATGGCTGGCAGATTCTGCAAACAGTGCGCAGTGCTGGCCTGGATACACCGGTTCTTTTTCTGACAGCGAAAGACGCGGTGGAGGACAGGGTTCACGGTCTGGAACTCGGTGCCGACGATTATCTGGTCAAGCCGTTCGCCTTCTCCGAACTGCTGGCCCGGGTGCGCAGCCTGTTGCGTCGGGGCAGTGCCACACCGCAGGAAACCAGCCTGCAATTGGCCGATCTGCGTCTGGACCTGATTCGCCGCCGGGTCGAACGCCAGGGTCAGCGCATTGATCTGACCGCCAAGGAATTCGCCCTGCTGGAAATGCTTCTGCGCCGTCAGGGTGAAGTGCTGCCCAAATCGCTGATCGCCTCGCAGGTCTGGGACATGAATTTCGACAGCGACACCAACGTCATCGAAGTGGCGATCCGGCGCTTGCGCCTGAAGATCGACGACGAATTCCCCAACAAGCTGATCCACACCGTGCGCGGCATGGGTTACGTGCTTGAAGAGCGTCCAGCCTGATGCGCCGGTTATCGTTGAGTTCACGCCTGGCCTTGTTGTTTGCCGCCTGCACCGCCGTGGTTTCACTGTTCGCCGGGGTGCTGTTCAACCGGGCCAGTGAGGCGCACTTCATTGAGCTCGACCAGCAATTGCTCGACGGCAAACTGATCGGTCTGCGCCGCGCCTTGCAGGATGTTCAGGCCAGTGAAAGTGAGGCGCGGCTGGCGGATGAACTGAGCCGCCAGGCCGATCTGTCGTTGCGCATCACGGGCGGTGACGGACAACGCTGGTACGACAGCTCGATCAAGGTGCCAGAAGTCTTGCCGCAACAAGCCGGCCTGTCGACCGTGAGCAATAGCGACACCGATTACCGAGTGCTGAACGCGCCGCTCTACCCGGACAAACCCGACTCGCCACAATTGACGCTGTTGCTGGACATCACCCATCACCAGCACTTTTTGCAACGCATGCAGCATCTGATCTGGTTGACCGTCGGACTCTCGGCGCTGGCTACCGCGCTGCTCGGTGCCTGGGCCGCGCGCAGTGGCTTGCGCCCATTGCGGCGCATGAGTGCGGTGGCGCGTGGGATTTCGGCGCAATCGCTCAATGCCCGACTGCCGGAGGCGCAAATGCCTCCAGAGCTTACGGAAATGGCCCACAGCTTCAACGCCATGCTCGCACGCCTCGACGACTCGTTTCAGCGGCTCTCGGCGTTTTCGGCCGACATCGCCCATGAACTGCGCACGCCACTGTCGAACCTGCTGACCCACACCCAGGTCACCCTCACCCGCCCAAGACCGATCGAGGATTACCGCGAAGCGCTGCACAGCAACCTCGAAGAACTGCAATGGATGGCGCAACTGGTCAATGACATGTTGTATCTGGCCAAGGCTGATCACGGCTTGCTGATGCCCAAGCGTGAGCCGCTGGACCTGGCGGACGAGGCGGATGCGTTGGTGGAGTTTTTTGCGCCATTGGCCGAGGACGCCACAGTGACGTTGAGCCGTGAAGGTAATGCACGCATCGAGGGTGATCGCAGCATGTTGCGTCGAGCGCTGTCGAATCTGCTGGATAACGCGTTGCGGTTTACACCGGCGGCGGGGGAAGTTCGCTTGTCGATTCAAGACCTGCCGAATGCTGTGCGCGTATCGGTCGAGAACAGTGGTGAAGGGATTTCATCGGAGTTGTTGCCGCGATTGTTTGATCGCTTTTACCGGGCCGATCCGGCGCGGCAGGAAGGCAGCAGTGAACATGCGGGTTTGGGGCTGGCGATTACTCAGTCGATCGTCCGGGCCCATGGTGGGCACATTCATTGCGAATCGGATCGAGGCTGGACGCGGTTTGTGATTGAGTTGCCTCGGGGGAATTGAGGCCAGAGATTCTGGCCCCTTCGCGAGCAAGCTCGCTCCCACAGGGAATCTGTGTCGTTCACAAATCCCCTGTGGGAGCGAGCTTGCTCGCGAAGTCGATATCGAAGGTTACGAATATCTCAGGGCGTGAGCCGGCTCAATCTTCGCCGCCCGCCACGCTGGATACAGCGTCGCCAAAAAGCTCAAGACAAACCCGGCGGAGCAGATAAGCAGCACATCGCCAGCCTGCAATTGCGACGGCAGATTGCTGACGAAATACACATCGGAACTGAAGATGTGTTGCCCGCTCACTCGCTCGAACCAGCCGACCAGTTCACTGACATTCAGCGCCGCGATCACGCCCAGCACACCACCAATCAGCGTGCCGACAATGCCGATCACCGTGCCCTGCACCATGAAGATCGCCATGATCTGCCGGGGCGTGGCTCCGATGGTGCGCAGGATCGCAATGTCCGCGCCCTTGTCGTTCACCACCATGATCAACGTTGCGATGATGTTGAACGCCGCCACCGCGACGATCATCAACAGCAGCAGGCCGATCATGGTTTTTTCCATCTTCATGGCGCTGAACAGACTGCCCTGAGTGTGGGTCCAGTCGTCAGCCTTGAACTCGGCGCCAAGACCGGCAGCGATTTCTGAAGACACTTTCGGTGCGGCGTACAAGTCTTTGACCGCCAGACGCACGCTCTGCACCTGATTAGGCTCCCAGTGCTGCATGGTCGCAGCATCGGCCACATGGATCAGGCCCATCGAGCCGTCCAGCTCGGCACCGACCTTGAACACGCCGACCACGTTCAGACGCTGCATGCGCGGGGTAATGCCGCCCGGTGCGGTGCTGACTTCCGGCACGATCAGGGTGATCTTGTCACCGACATTCAGGCGGAAACGGCGAGCGGTGATTTCACCGATGACCACACCGAATTCACCCGGTTTCAGCGCGTCGAGACGGCCCTGCACAATGTGCTGGGCGACGATCGATACCTTGCCTTCCTGGGCCGGATCAACGCCGCTGATCTGGATCGGCTGCATCAAACCCTTATAGGAGAGCATGCCTTCCATCTCGGTGAACGGCACGGCGGCGGTCACTTCTGGATTTTTCATGGCGGCGGCGGCTACCGGCTGCCAGTCGTCAATCGGCTTCACGCCAACGATGGTCGCGTGCGGCACCATGCCGAGAATGCGCGAGCTCATTTCGCGCTGGAAGCCGTTCATCACCGACAACACCACGATCATCGCCAGCACGCCGAGGGCGAGGCCGATCATCGAGGTCATCGAAATGAACGAAACAAAGCGATTGCGGCGCTTGGCGCGGGTATAGCGCGCGCCGATAAAGATCGATAACGGTCTGAACATTCGCTGGGGCACCGTATAAAAATAAAAGACCCGACGCCTTTTCAGACGCCGGGTTTCAGCCGATCAGATAGGCGTCAGGCAACCGTTTTGCAGGTGCAGGACGCGATCCATCTGGCGAGCCAGGTTCATGTCGTGGGTCACCACAAGGAACGCCGTGCGCATCGAGGTGCTGAGTTCCAGCATCAAATCCTGGATGCCCTGGGCGGTGTGGGAGTCGAGGTTGCCGGTCGGCTCGTCGAGCATCACCAGCCCCGGCTTGTTCACCAGTGCCCGGGCAATTGCCACACGCTGGCGTTCACCGCCGGACAGCTCGGAGGGTTTGTGTTCCAGGCGATGGCCCAGCCCCACCCGCTCCAGCAACGCGGTGGCACGCTGACGTGCCTCCGGGATCGACGTCTTGCCGATCAGCAGCGGCATGCAGACGTTTTCCAGTGCGGTGAATTCCGGCAGCAAGTGGTGGAACTGGTACACGAAGCCCAGCGAACGGTTACGCAACAGGCCACGCTTCTTCTCGCTCAGGGCCGACAACTCTTCGCCATCAAGCCACACACTGCCCTGGGTTGGCGTGTCGAGGCCGCCCAGCAGGTTGAGCAAGGTACTTTTACCCGAGCCCGAGGTGCCGACAATCGCGACACGCTCGCCCGGGTTCAACTCCAGTTGCAGACCGGCCAGCACTTCTACCGACTCAGGGCCTTCCTCGTAGGATTTGCCCAGGTTGCGGCAGCTCAAGATTGCTTTTTCACTCATGCCCGACTCACTCATAACGTAGCGCCTCCGCCGGCTGGGTGCGCGCGGCACGCCAGGCTGGATACAGGGTGGCGAGGAAACTCAGGACCAACGCAGCGGCGCAGACCATAACCACATCCTGGCTCTGCACCTGCGACGGAAGATAATCAATGAAATACACGTCAGCATTAAGGAACTTGTGACCGAGCAGCCCTTCAAGGGCCGAGATCGCTGCGCTGACGTTGAGCGCGGCGAAAATCCCGAGCACCGCGCCGATCGCTGTGCCGACAACACCAATGACCGTGCCTTGAACCATGAACGTGAGCATGATCGTGCCCGGCGTGGCACCGAGGGTGCGCAGAATGGCGATGTCGCCCTTCTTGTCGTTCACCACCATCACCAGCGTGGAAATGATGTTGAACGCCGCCACCGCAACGATCAGCAGCAACAGCAGACCGATCATGGCTTTTTCCATGCGGATCGCCTGATACAAATTGCCGTGGGTGCGGGTCCAGTCACGGGCGTAGAAACGGTCATCGCCAAGTTGTTGGGCGATGTTCCATGCCTCACGCGGTGCCTGAAACAGGTCGTCGAACTTCAGACGCAGGCCCTGCACCTGATCAGGCTTCCAGCGATGCATTTTCGCCAGATCCTGCAGGTTGGTGACGCCCAGATAACCGTCGAGCTCGCCGGCGCCGACATGGAAAATGCCGACCACGGTGAAGCGCTTCATGCGCGGGAACATCCCGGCCGGAGTCACGCTGACCTCCGGGGCGACGAAGGTGACCTTGTCACCCAGACCCACGCCAAGCTTGGTCGCGGCCTTGTCGCCGATGACGATGCCGAAGCTGCCCGGTGTCAGGTCGTCGAGTTTGCCCTGCTTCATGAAGTTGTCGATGATCGACACGTTGCGCTCAAGCGCAGGGTCGATGGCGTTGAGCAACACCTTGGACACCTGACCGTTATTGGTCAGCAGCCCCTGCATCTGGGTGAACGGCGCGACGGCCGTCACCTGCGGGTTCTGTTTGACCTTGGTGGCCAGGCTTTGCCAATCGTTGATCGGATCACCGGATTCGATGGTCGCGTGGGGCACCATGCCCAGCACGCGGGTGCGCATCTCATGATCGAAGCCGTTCATCACCGAGAGCACCACGATCATCACGACCACGCCAAGGGCGAGCCCGATCATCGAAGTAAGTTTAATGATTTAGTATTAATTATTTTT
>NZ_JBIWAL010000038.1:0-54241 GCF_044760045.1 Pseudomonas sp. NPDC098747
GGAGCGACCGCACCTGTCCTTAAAATACAAAACGCCCGACGCGGTGCATCGGGCGTTGGGGTGAAAAAGGTGTAAACCTATTTCAGGACTAGACATGAAACAAAAATATCTGAATGAAACACAAACCCTGTGGGAGCGGGCTTGCCCGCGATGGCGTCGGATCAGTCAACATTGATGTTGAATGTGCCGGCCTCATCGCTGGCAAGCCAGCTCCCACAGGTGTCCAAGTGTCAGTTGGAAATGGTATTCCAGCGTGCCAGGACGGCGGGAAGATCAGTCAGGCTGCGGATTTCAGCATCCGGCAAGCGCTCCGCTTCCCAGACTTTACCCGCCGGGTTGAACCACACCGCGCGCAACCCTGCCTCCTGCGCCCCGGCAATGTCATCGCCCGGATGATCGCCGATATGCACGGCGGTTTCGGCGGTGGCGCCACCGCGCTGCAACGCCTCATGAAACAGTCGCGCATCCGGTTTGGCGATACCGATGTCTTCGGCGCACAGGGCAAACTTGAAGTAATCCGCCAGCCCCAACCGGCGCACATCGGCGTTGCCATTGGTGACCACGCCGAGGGCGTAATGGTTGGCGAGAATTTCCAGTACCGGCTCGACTTCGGGGAATACTTCGATCTGATGCCGCGCATGCAAGAACACTTCAAAACTCTTGTCCGCCAGCTCCGACGCTTCGGCATGGGCGTAACCGGCCTCTTCCAGGGCATGAAACAACACCCGCCGGCGCAACGCGCTAATGCGGTGTTTGAGGCCCGGTTCATTGGCCAGCACCCGCTCGCGGATCGACCACAAATGCTCCACCGGCACTGCGCCCAGATTCGGCGCATGTTCGCTCAGCCATTCGCGCAATATCGCTTCGGCACTGACGATCACCGGGGCGGTGTGCCACAGGGTGTCGTCAAGGTCGAAGGTGATCAACTGGATGCTCATGAATCATCGCCTTTCATGCGTTTGGCCCGTGGATGGGCGCTGTCGTAGACCGCCGCCAGGTGCTGGAAGTCCAGATGGGTGTAGATCTGCGTGGTCTTGATGTCCGAGTGGCCGAGCAGTTCCTGCACCGCGCGCAGGTCCTGCGAGGATTCCAGCAAGTGGCTGGCGAAGGAATGCCTGAGCATGTGCGGGTGCAGGTTCTGCCCCAGTTCGCGCTCTCCGGCCAGTTTGACCCGCACCTGAATTGCTCGCGGGCCGAGGCGGCGGCCTTGCTGGCTGACGAATACGGCGTCGTCTGCCGGGTTGGTCATGGCCCGCAGCGGCAGCCAGTATTCGAGGGCTTCGCGGGCCTTTCTGCCAACTGGCAACAGGCGGGTTTTGCTGCCCTTGCCGAGCACCTGAACCATGCCGTCGGCAAGGTCGAGCTGATCGAGATTAAGCCCGGTCAGCTCCGACAAACGCAGGCCGGAGGAATAGAACAACTCCAGAATCGCCTGATCGCGACGTGCCAGGAAATCATCCTCGACCGCGCCTTCAAGCAATTGCAGTGCGCGGTCGGTGTCGAGGGTTTTCGGCAGGCGGCGTTCACCTTTTGGCGGCGCGAGGCCGGTGGCCGGATCGTGATCGCAGAGGCCTTCGCGATTCAGGTAGTGGTAGAGCCCGCGCACTGCCGAGAGCAAGCGGGCGAGGCTGCGCGAGGACTGGCCCTGGGCATGCAGGCGGGCAATAAGACTGCGCAATCGCTGGATGTCCAGCGCGGCCCAACTGCCGATGTTCTGTTTGACACACCAACCGAGGACTTTATCGAGGTCGCGACGATAGGCCGACAGCGTGTGCGGCGACACCTGTCGCTCACTGCGCAGGTGTTCGCAGTAAGCGTCCAGTTGTCGTTCCATGCTCAGCGTACCGAGCGCAGCGAGCTGTTGACCCGTGGCAGCACGCGGCCCATGACTTCGGCGATGTAGCTGAGGAACAGCGTACCGACCGAGCTCTTGTAGTGCTGCGGATCACGGCTGGCGATTGCCAGAATGCCGTGAATGCCCTGATGACTGATGGCGACCACGGCGGTTGAGCCGATCTGCTGGCGCTGTTCTTCGCCGAACAGAAAGTCCAGTTCATGTTCACGCAGCGTGCCGCTGACGCTTTTGCCTTCGGTTAGCAGGCCGCCGATAGCGACTTGTGCATCGGCGTGGCTGACCCACCGCCCGACTGGCGCCGGGTTGTCGCCGAGCAGGATCAGGCTGACGAAGGGCACCTGGAAATCCTGGCGCAGGCTGTCTTCGACGCTGATGACAACGTCTTCCAGGCTGGTGGCATCCATCAGGGCAAGGATCAGGCGGCGGGTCTTGTCGAATAGGCGATCGTTGTCGCGGGCGACATCCATCAACTGTGAGAGGCGATGACGCATCTCGATGTTGCGTTCGCGCAGAATGGTCATCTGCCGCTCGACCAGCGATATGGTGTCACCCCGCCGGTGGGGGATGCGCATGGCGGGCAGCAGTTCTTCGTTCTCGACGAAAAAGTCCGGATGAGCCTCCAGGTACGCGGCAACCGCTGCCGCCTCCAGGCTCTCGGACGCTGATTCGTCGGACTGTCGGGCGGGTACCTGAGGCTTATCGGTCATGGTTTCTGCTCACTCAAAGACGCACTTGTCCTTCGTATACACGCACTGCCGGACCGGTCATCAGCACCGGTTGGCCAGGGCCTGCCCATTCAATGGACAAACGCCCGCCGGGCAGGTCGATCAATAGCGGCGAATCCATCCACCCCTGACTGATTGCCGCGACGGCCGCCGCACAGGCGCCGGTACCGCAGGCCTGGGTTTCCCCGGCGCCACGTTCCCAGACGCGCAGTTGCGCGCGGTTACGGTCGATGATCTGGATAAAACCGACATTGACCCGCGCCGGGAAGCGCGGGTGGTGTTCGATTTTCGGCCCCAGTTCATGCACCGGTGCGCTGTTGATGTCCTGCACGCGCAGCACGGCGTGTGGGTTGCCCATCGACACGGCGGCCAGTTCGACCATGGTGCCGTCGACTTCCAGCTGATAACTCGTGGCCTGCTCCGGTGCTTCGAACGGAATGTCCGTCGGCACCAGGCGCGGGGGGCCCATGTTCACGCCGATCTGGCCGTCGTTACGCACGTCCAGTTCGATGATGCCGCCCTTGGTCTCGACGCGGATCTGCCGTTTGGCAGTCAGACGCTTGTCGAGCACGAAACGCGCGAAGCAGCGTGCGCCGTTGCCGCACTGCTCAACTTCCGAGCCGTCGGAGTTGAAGATCCGGTAGCGGAAATCGACGTCCGGGTTACTCGGCGCTTCGACGATCAGCAGTTGGTCAAAACCGATTCCCGTGTGTCGATCGCCCCATTGCTTGGCGTGCTTTGGCTGAATATGCGCGTGCTGGCTGACCAGGTCGAGAACCATGAAGTCATTGCCCAGGCCGTGCATTTTGGTAAAACGCAGCAGCATGGGTTACTCCGGCAGCAGGCTTTCGCCGGCAAACAGCTCAGCCACGGTTTCGCGGCGACGCACTTCAAACACTTGATCACCGTCCACCAGCACTTCGGCCGCACGGCCGCGAGTGTTGTAGTTGGAGCTCATGACGAAACCGTAGGCGCCGGCCGAATGCACAGCCAGCAGATCGCCTTCGGCGAGGGCCAGCTCGCGGTCCTTGGCGAGGAAGTCGCCGGTTTCGCAGATCGGGCCGACGACGTCGTACATGCGTGCGGCGGTGTCGCGCGGTTTGACCGCAGTGATGTCCATCCACGCCTGATACAGCGCTGGGCGAATCAGGTCGTTCATCGCCGCATCGACGATGGCGAAATCTTTGTGCTCGGTATGCTTGAGGTACTCGACCTGCGTCAGCAGCACGCCGGCGTTGGCGACGATGTAGCGGCCCGGCTCGAACACCAGCGCCAGATCACGACCGTCCAGACGTTCGCGCACGGCTTTGATGTAGTCGGCAGCCAATGGCGGCTCTTCATCGCGATAACGCACGCCCAAACCACCACCGAGATCGATGTGGCGCAGGTGGATGCCGCAATCGCCGAGACGGTCGACCAGATCCAGCAAGCGATCGAGCGCATCAAGGAACGGTGGCAGCGTGGTCAGTTGCGAACCGATGTGGCAGTCGACACCGACCACTTCCAGGTTTGGCAGATGCGCGGCACGCACATACACGTCTTCGGCGTCGGCGATGGCGATGCCGAACTTGTTTTCCTTGAGACCGGTGGAGATGTACGGGTGGGTGCCAGCATCGACGTCCGGGTTCACACGCAGCGAAACCGGTGCGCGAACACCCAGTTCGGCGGCGACAACTTGCAGGCGTTCCAGCTCGTCGGTGGACTCGACGTTGAAGCAGTGCACGCCGACTTCCAGCGCACGGCGCATGTCGTCACGGGTCTTGCCGACGCCGGAGAACACGATCTTGTCGGCGCTGCCGCCAGCGGCCAGTACGCGTTCCAGCTCGCCACGGGAAACGATGTCGAAACCGGCGCCGAGACGGGCCAGGACATTCAGGACGCCGAGGTTGGAGTTGGCTTTGACGGCATAGCAAACCAGGTGCGGCATGCCGGCCAGCGCATCGGCGTAGGCTAGATACTGGGCTTCGATGTGTGCGCGCGAGTAAACATAGGTTGGTGTGCCGAAACGGTCGGCGATGGCGGACAGCGCCACACCTTCCGCGAACAGCTCCCCGCCACGGTAGTTAAAAGCGTCCATGGCGATCCCTTAGTAAACGTCGTGCTTGTGTGCTTTGGAAGCAGGCTGCTTTTGCGACGACTGGGCTTGCTCGGCTGGGTCCTGAGCGTCATCCGGCAGGTACAACGGGCCTTTTTGACCACAGGCCGAAACGAGGCAGGCAACCGCGACGAGCGCAGCAAGGGAAGAGATCAGGCGCTTCATGGCGAAATCCTTGAAAATACGTTAATTGCGCCGGAGTATACCGGCCACCCGGCAGCTTGCCTATGCGACGGGCCTCCCGTCCGGCGGGGCTCACTGGATACACACAAACACCTGTGGGAGCGGGCTTGCCCGCGATAGCGGTGATTCAGTCGCCATCGATGTTGAATTTGTCGGCCTCATCGCTGGCAAGCCAGCTCCCACAGGGGCGGTGCAGGCAGTTGGTCGTTATCCTTTGCAATCAGCCAGAAGCGTCCGTATCTTGCGGCGCTTGAGCCTGATCAGACATTTTTTGAGGTTGCCACAATGAGTTTGTCCGAAGCCCGTTTCCACGATCTGGTCGATGACACCCAGGAAAAACTGGAAGACATCTTTGACGAAAGCGACCTGGATATCGATCTGGAAAGTTCGGCCGGTGTGCTGACCGTCAAGTTCGAAAACGGCTCGCAGCTGATCTTCAGCCGCCAGGAGCCGTTGCGTCAGCTTTGGCTGGCGGCAGTTTCGGGTGGTTTCCACTTCGACTACGACGAAGAAAGCGAGCGCTGGATGTGCGACAAGAGCGAAGAGCAGTTGGGCGAAATGCTCGAGCGCATCGTCAAGCAGCAGGCTGGCGCCGAATTCGATTTCGAAGGCCTGTGATTCCGTGACTGACACCGCTTCCGCGCGCCCACCCAAGCCGCTCTACAGCAACATCAGCCCGGCGGTGCCTTCACCGTGCAGCGGCGTGTGTCGGCTGGACGAACAAAAGGTCTGCCTCGGCTGTTTCCGGCATGTTGAGGATATTCGTGAGTGGCGCTCGGCCGATGATGAGCGGCGCCGAGTGATCGTCACCCAGGCCGCTGCACGCAAATCCCAAGCCTGACCCGATCCTGTGGTGAGGGGATTTATCCCCGTTCGACTGCGCAGCAGTCTTCAAGATTTTGGGGGCGCTGCGCGACCCAACGGGGATAAATCCCCTCGCCACAAGGGGGGCTCCTTGAAGGTGGGTGGCTTGTATATTTTTTGAGCTGTGATAGTGTCCGAACACGCCTCAACCCACCGAGGCTCGGTGAAAACCCCGTCTTTTTTTGGCGGGGTTTTGCTTTTTTTGCGCAGAAGAAAGGAGTCTGCCCGGATCATGACCGCACCTTCCATCACTCTTACCCGTCTGGACGTTCAACGTCTGGAGCGCCTGATCGACAGCCTGGATGACACGCTGCCGGGCGTGATTGCGTTGCAAACCGAACTGGACCGCGCCGATACGCTGGTCAGCCACGATGACGTGCCTGCCGATGTCGTGACGATGAATTCCCGCGTGCATTGCCGCGAAGAAGGCAGTGGTAAGGATTACCACCTGACGCTGGTCTATCCCAAGGATGCCAATGCCGATGAAGGCAAGATTTCGGTTCTGGCGCCAGTCGGCAGCGCACTGCTGGGTCTGAAAGTCGGGCAGCACATCGACTGGCCGGCACCGGGCGGCAAGACCCTCAAGCTGACCCTGCTGGAAGTCGAATCGCAACCGGCCAACGGTGGCGCGTTCCCCGAGTAAATTCACTCAGACCTGTTCGAGTGCCTCGTTCAGGGCGCGCTCCAGGTCGGCCTTGTACCGCAGATACAGATTGCTTGAACTTTGCCCATCACCGAGCAGGCCGGACAGGTCCAGATCGGTGATGTAGCAACGATAGCGCTCGGTCTCGCGGCGCTGCTCGACGATCTCCCGGGCGACCACGCTGAACAGCTGGTCGCCATGCTCCAACTCGCTGAACTCCCGTTGATTGCAATACAGCGTGACCTGCACTTCCCCCGGTGCGGCCTTGCCGATGATCGCCTGCACGTCGTAGAACGCTTTGTTGGCTGGCGTCTGCGGCATCGGCCGCGCTTCGACACGCCGCGCCCGTCCCGGGCCTGAAGGCAACAGCTGGTAATACAAAATATCGAGGCTGGTCGAGGGGGCAGCCTCCATCGGCAGCAGCGCTTCACGCCGATACTGGATCGATTGCAGGAAACGTTGTAGCGGCACCAGCAGACTTTGCTCGTCGTGATACGGCAAGTGCTGTTGCCACAGCGCATTGAATTCGTCCAGGACGTAGACCTCGGCGTGCTGCTCGATGATCCGGTAGAACACCTGAATGCACTCCGGTTGGCCCATCGGCAGGATCAGCGCAAGGTCGTGATCCTCCAGTGCCATCGGATCAAGGTGTAGCGGGCTGTAGCGCGCCTGCTCTTCGCTGAGGTAATCGAGCAGTGCTGGCAGGGTGGCTAGCGCGACATGGTTGACCTGTCCGGGCACCAGTTCCAGCACGTGATAGTGCTGTTGCACCTGTATCAGGTAGCGGTGATTCAAGGCGCTGAGCAGCAGGTTCTGCGCGGTATCGACGATTTCCTCCACGCGTCGGGCAATGAACTGCGCACGGTTATGACAGAAACAGCGCACCTTCAGCGACGGCTGTAGCGGCCCGCGCGGCAAGTTGTTGAGGTAATCGCGCAGGCAATCAAGCAAGGCGTGGGGCCCGTCGAAGCGGTTGACCAGTACTTCATTCCAGCTATTGAGCGTGACCTGATCGAGGGTCAGAACGAGGTTCTCACGGACGCCGGCATAGCTCAGCGAATCGGTGCGCTCGGTGGTCATCAGGATGTTGAGGTCGCGGTGATGCTTGAGTGGGTCGACACCGACGTTCACCAGAATCAGCACTTCGCTGGGTACGGCGGCGCGCAGCAGCGGTTCTTCGGCGACGGTGGGCAAGGGCAGGGCGATGCACTGTTGCAGGCTGCCGAGCAGGTTGAACAGCTCGAACTCGCTCAGGTCGCTGTTGCCAGGGTGCAGGGCCAGGCGGGTGCTGCTGTCGATCACGCCGTTGCGGTGGCACCAGGTCAGCAGTTCGAGCAATTCGCGGCTGCGTTTGATCGGCGCGAAATGTTCCCACTCATGCGCCGTGAGGCTGCCGTTGTACAGGCCCCACTGGGTTTGCCCCGGTTCCTTCTTGTTGCGCGATTGCACCAGGGTCAGGGTGTCTTCGGCCAGATCCGGGGCGATGCCGGGGTTGATGAACTCGACCTTGTCGGCCTTGCGCTCGAATGCGGCGTAGAGCCTGCGGCCCAGCACGTTGAGATCGCGTTTGTTGATCAGGCTGACGGTCTGCTCGGTGCGGGCGAACTGGGTCAGGAAGCGGTAGCTGTAATTCAGCTCGTTCACCAGTGCGCGACGCTCGGCGCTGACCTGGCGGACTTTCCACTGGCTGCGGCTATCGAGTAAGGCGAGTTGCCGCTGATCCCAATGCCATTCGTTGGCCAGTCGTTCCAGCAGCGAACGTTGCCAGCTCTGCGTGCGGCTATTGCCCGTGAGCTTGCGATTGACCTTGAGGTATAGCGCGCGGCGCACCAACTCCAGACGTTCCGGTTCGTTACGGGCGATGAGGTATTCCTCGATGCGCCGATACACGACCATATACGGGTCCAGTTCATCCAGATCGAGGTGGTTGGCGAACACGGCTTTTTTGAAGCGCAGGCTCAGGCACTGCACTTGCGGGTGTTCGCTGGCATAAACCTCGGTCAGCAGCAGTTTGAGCACCGACTTGTACGGCGACTCGATGCCCTTGAACAATTGCCAAAGCCCGGCGCCGATGAACTCCCCCGGCGGAATCGTCGCCAAATGCCCAAGGTCGACGGTTTCGTCGGCGCGGATGAAGCGTTTGGACAGCAGCGTGTGGGTGTAAATGTCGTAGGCCGTTTCTTCGTAAACCGGCACCAGCCACCAGATCGGCGTGCGACCGGCCAGCCAGATTGCGGTGCGATAGAACTCGTCGAGCAACAGATAGTGCTGAGTGCTGCCGCAGTTTTCGGAACTGAGCTGGGTGTCGCGCTCGCCTTTGACGAAACGCACCGGGTCGATCAGAAAGAAATGCGCCTCTGCGCCCTGACTCGCGGCCCAGGTTTCGAGCAGCCGGCATTTCTTGCCCAGTTCGGCCAGCTCGTTTTCGCTCAGGTCGGGCGAGTGACACACCCACACGTCCATGTCGCTTTGATCGGCCTGGGCCAGGGTGCCGAGACTGCCCATCAGGAACAGACCGTGAATCGGTCGCGACGGGTTGCTGCCGTGGCGCGGCTTGTAAGAGAACGACCGGGTCAGGCGCTGGGCTTCGGCGAGGGTATTGGCGTCCGGCTCGTAATTCGACAGGCCGGCCGGCGTACTGCCCGAGACATAGCCGGGCAGCAGCGGATGATTGACGTGGAAGAACAGCGGCAGCAGCGTCAGCACACTTTGCTGGCGCGTCGACAAACCTTCGAGAGCGCGGCCTAGACGGCCTTCATTGAGTTTGAGAAAACGCGCGCGCAGTTGGCTGAGCACCTTGCGGTCGATTCCTTCGTCCAGGTCGGGGCGGATTTCATGGGTGCGCGTCATGTCAGCTCAAACCGGCTCGCAGGCTCGGACGTAGAGGGTCTCGGATTGAGGGGCAGTTTAGCCTTTGCGCGGCGGGAGTTTTAAGCTGAATTTGTTTTTTTGACGTCAGATTTCAATCGCGAGGCGGCAGTCGACGTCCGGACGGGCCCGCGGAAATCCCGTGACAGGGGTTCCCGTGGGCGAAGTCAGGAAGGGTCAGGCTGTTTCTGGTTCTCTCAGGATCGTCAGGACGGTTTGCACATTTTGCGCGGCATCGCGCCCCAGGCTGGTCAGATATCCGCCATCGGGCTGGTCGGTCAGTTCTTTATCAAAGAGGCGTTGGGCAGCAGCGACGTGCTTCGGGGCAGCGGTTTGATGAATTTTCAAACCTTCCTGGGAACTGTCCAGGGGAAAGAGTGCAAGGACTTCCAGTTCGGCAACCAACTCAGGGGTAAGCGACATAAGGACTCCAGACTTTCTAGGAATTGGAACGCAGCGCCCCTAAGGTGAACCCGCTTTTGCGGCATGTCCAGTGCTCAGATCAGGGATTTTGTCTTGAGGCGGACTCCAGTGTAGTCGGGGTCCGAGAGAAGGTCGGATGGATGGGTGACAAATTGTGTGGGAGCGAGCCTGCTCGCGAATGCGGCGTGTCAGGCGCCGCATAATTCGAATGGTACGGCCTCTTCGCGAGCAGGCTCGCTCCCACAGGGAAAAGTGCGGTTAATGCTTTTCCGGTGGCAACTCAGGTAGCGCGCGCAGTGCTGCTTCGTACCATTCGGTATTGAACGGGCGATCTTCATCAAGCATCGCGTCAATCTCGAATGCCAGCACATGCGCCATCAGATTGAGGATTTCTTCGCGTTCAACGCCCACCAGAGTCAACGTGTTGAGCGTTGCCTTGGCCGCAGGCGGGTTGTCGCTTTCGATCTGGTTCTCGATCGCTTCGATCAGCGTGCTCTCAGTGAACTCTTCTTCGTCGTTATCGATGTCTGTCGGCTCGCTCATGGCAGGCTCCTCAAGGAAAGGCGCCAGTTTACCCGCATTCAGTGGCGTGATGCTGCTGGCGGGAATTCCCCGGGCGATCTATAAACAGGCACTGCCCACCCCGCACGGCCTGGAGGCTATTGATGCTTAAGCTCTACGGATTCTCTGTCAGCAACTACTACAACATGGTCAAACTGGCGCTGCTGGAAAAAGGCCTGCCGTTCGAAGAGGTCACGTTCTATCCCGCGCAGACCGCTGAGTCATTGGCCATCAGCCCGCGCGGCAAAGTGCCGGTGCTGGGCGTTGATGCGGGTTACATCAACGAAACGGCGATCATTCTCGAATACCTTGAACTGACTCAAAAAGGCACGCCGCTGCTGCCGAGCGATCCGTTCGAGCGGGCGCAGGTGTTGGCAATCGCCAAGGAAATCGAGCTGTACATCGAACTGCCGGGGCGTGCCTGCTACGGCGAAGCGTTCTTCGGCATGACCTTACCGGACGCCATCAAGGAAAAGACCAAGACAGAATTGCTGCTGGGTTTTGCCGCCCTTGGCCGGCACGGCAAGTTCGCCCCGTATGTGGCGGGCGACAGTCTGAGCATCGCGGACTTGTACTTTCTCTACAGCGTGCCGCTGGCGTGTGCGGTGGGGCATAAACTGTTCGGGATTGATTTGCTGAAAGAGATGCCGGAGGCAAAGGCGCTGTTGGAGCGGCTGGAGCAGAATCCGCATGTGCAAAAGATTGCTGCGGACAAGGAGGCGGCGATGCCAGCGTTTTTGGCGATGATCGCTGCCAAGAAGTAAGGTTTGTAGCGTTCTGAAGTCAGTAATCGCTGGCAAGCCAGCTCCCACAGGGTTCTGGGTTGAAACACAAATGCGTGTTCGACGCAGAACCTGTGGGAGCTGGCTTGCCAGCGATGCTTTTAGCGGCTGGCGATCAGGGCCTGACCGCGACCCACCGCTGCCTTGACCTGCGCCGGCGCAGTGCCGCCGATATGGTCACGGGCGTTCACCGAGCCTTCCAGGGTCAGCACGGCAAACACGTCCTGCTCGATCTGGTCGCTGAACTGGCGCAGTTCTTCCAGGCTCATCTCGGCCAGGTCCTTGCCAGTGTCGACGCCGTACTTCACTGCGTGGCCGACGATTTCGTGGCAGTCACGGAACGGCAGGCCGCGGCGTACCAGGTAGTCAGCCAGGTCAGTGGCGGTGGAGAAGCCACGCAGGGCCGCTTCACGCATGATCGCGTGTTTCGGCTTGATTGCCGGGATCATGTCGGCAAACGCACGCAGCGAATCGCGCAAGGTGTCGGCGGCGTCGAATAGCGGTTCCTTGTCTTCCTGATTGTCCTTGTTGTAGGCCAGTGGCTGGCCTTTCATCAGGGTCAGCAGGCCCATCAGCGCACCGAACACGCGGCCGGTCTTGCCGCGTACCAACTCCGGCACGTCCGGGTTTTTCTTTTGCGGCATGATTGAGCTGCCAGTGCAGAAGCGATCCGGCAGATCAATGAACTGGAACTGCGCGCTGGTCCACAGCACCAGTTCCTCGGAGAAGCGCGACAAGTGCATCATCGCGATGCTCGCGGCGGAGCAGAATTCGATGGCGAAATCGCGATCGGAAACGTTGTCCAGCGAGTTGCCGCCCACGGCGTCGAAGCCCAGCAGTTGCGCGGTGTATTCGCGGTCGATCGGGTAGGTGGTGCCGGCCAGCGCGGCGCTGCCCAGAGGCATGCGGTTGGTGCGCTTGCGGCAATCGACCAGACGCTCGTAGTCGCGGCTGAGCATTTCGAACCAGGCCAGCATGTGGTGCCCGAAGGTCACTGGCTGCGCGGTTTGCAGGTGAGTGAAACCGGGCATGATGCTGCCGGACTCGCGCTCGGCCTGCTCCAGCAGACCTTTTTGCAGGCGGGTGATTTCGGCGAGGATCAGGTCGATTTCGTCACGCAGCCACAGGCGGATGTCGGTGGCGACCTGGTCGTTGCGGCTACGGCCGGTGTGGAGTTTCTTGCCGGTCACGCCGATGCGGTCGGTCAGGCGCGCTTCGATGTTCATGTGCACGTCTTCGAGGTCGATGCGCCAGTCGAACTGGCCGGCCTCGATTTCGCCCTGAATGGTGTTCAGACCGTCGATGATGCTGTCGCGCTCGGCATCGGTCAGCACGCCGACCTTGGCCAACATGGTGGCGTGGGCGATTGAGCCCATGATGTCGTGGCGATACAGGCGCTGGTCGAAAGTGACGGAGGCGGTGAAGCGGGCGACGAAGGCGTCGACGGGTTCACTGAAGCGGCCGCCCCAGGACTGATTGGTCTTGTCAGTGCTCATGAATTCGCTCGTATCGGCTTGAAGAAAAAAAGGCGTGAAACGCTGGCGCGGATAATAACAGGGTTGCCAATCCTGTCGTTGACACCGGTCGATACGTTTTTTTCGCAACGTGTCATGCATAGTCGGCGTGCTGCGCCGGGAATTTGCGCAACGATATTTTTCGATTGAGCAATATCGGCCCGACGAGCGTCTACAGTAGGACATAAGGGTCGGCGCGACTGCGGATCGTGCAAAGGTCTGGCCGCCGACTATAAGAAGTGGAGGTGGGTGTATTGTCCTTCGGCAAACCCCGTGAGAAACGCAGGAAACAGCGGGCTTCGAGCAGTACGACCCGGACACTGGCAAATTTTGCTGGCCGACGTACGGCACTTTTTGGCGCTCGGGCTAGTCTTAGCGTGGATCGCGGTGACGGACGTCACTTCACCTGTCTACGCTATCCTTGTGCGAGACTCACGCAGGAATCCAGCGCAATATGAATGTCCTGATCGTTGATGACGAACCACTGGCTCGCGAGCGCCTCAGCCGAATGGTGAGCGAGCTCGAGGGTTATACAGTCCTGGAGCCCAACGCCACGAATGGCGAAGAGGCGTTGGCACTGATCGACAGCCACAAGCCGGATATCGTGCTGCTCGATATCCGCATGCCAGGCCTCGATGGCCTGCAGGTTGCTGCCCGTCTGTGCGAACGAGAAACGCCGCCCGCCGTGGTGTTTTTCACCAGTCCCGATGAATTTGCCGTGGAAGCCCTGCAGGCAAGCGCCGTGGGCTATGTGGTGAAACCCGTGCGAACCGAACATCTGCATGACGCCCTGAAACGGGCTGAACGTCCCAATCGGGCGCAACTCTCGGCCCTGACCCGCCCCGCTGCCGAAAGCGGCACTGGCCCGCGCAGTCACATCAGCGCCCGTACCCGCAAAGGCATCGAACTGATCCCGCTGGATCAGGTGGTCTATTTCATTGCTGACCACAAATACGTGACCTTGCGCCATGAAGGCGGCGAGGTGCTGCTGGACGAACCGCTCAAGGCCCTCGAAGACGAATTTGGCGAGCGTTTCGTGCGCATCCACCGCAACGCGCTAGTCGCCCGCGACCGCATCGAACGCTTGCAGCGTACGCCGCTGGGCCATTTTCAGCTGTTCCTCAAAGGCCTCAATGGTGATGCGCTGATTGTCAGCCGCCGACATGTGGCGGGTGTACGCAAAATGATGCAGGGCCTTTAACCCGGCCTTTCCGGGGGGCTCATTTTCTCGTTAGCGGGCATCGCAGGCCAGGGAGGCCGCGCCGTTTCTGATTCAAGTCAAAGTGGATTTGGCTGAGCTGTTATTATCCGCCGTATCTATTCAGTACGGATTGATCCATGTCCTCTCGCGAAATCCGCATCGCCACCCGTAAAAGTGCGCTCGCCCTGTGGCAGGCCGAATACGTCAAAGCCCGTCTGGAAGCGGCCCATCCCGGTTTGCTGGTGACACTGGTGCCCATGGTCAGTCGCGGCGACAAGCTGCTCGATTCGCCGCTGTCGAAAATCGGCGGCAAGGGCCTGTTCGTCAAGGAACTGGAAACCGCGCTGCTGGAAAACGAAGCCGACATCGCTGTCCACTCGATGAAAGACGTGCCGATGGACTTCCCTGAAGGCCTCGGTCTGTTCTGCATCTGCGAGCGCGAAGACCCGCGTGATGCCTTCGTTTCCAATACCTATTCAAGCCTTGAGGCGCTGCCTGCCGGTAGCGTCGTCGGCACGTCGAGCCTGCGCCGTCAGGCACAGCTGCTGACCCGTCGCCCGAACCTTGAAATTCGCTTCTTGCGCGGCAACGTCAACACCCGTCTGGCCAAGCTGGATGCAGGTGAGTACGACGCGATCATCCTCGCGGCGGCGGGTTTGATCCGCCTCGGTTTCGAGGAACGCATCACTTCGGCAATCAGCGTCGATGACAGCCTGCCAGCCGGTGGGCAGGGCGCGGTCGGTATCGAATGCCGTAGCGCCGACAGCGAAATCCATGCCTTGCTGGAACCGCTGCATCATGCCGATACCACTTCCCGCGTCACGGCTGAACGTGCCCTCAACAAACATTTGAATGGTGGCTGCCAGGTGCCGATCGCCTGCTACGCCGTGCTTGAAGGCGAGCAGTTGTGGTTGCGGGGTCTGGTGGGCGAGCCGAGTGGCGGCCGCCTGATCAGCGCCCAAGCCCGGGCCCCTCGCGCCGATGCCGAAGCATTGGGTGTGAAAGTCGCTGAAGATTTGCTCGCCCAAGGCGCCGAAGAGATTCTTAAAGCAGTCTACGGCGAGGCAGGCCACGAGTGACTGGTTGGCGCCTGCTGCTGACGCGCCCTGCGGATGACTGTGCGGCGCTCGCCGAGACGTTGGCCGGGCTGGGGGTTTTCAGCAGTTGCCTGCCGCTTTTGGAAATTGCCCCGCTGCCGGTCTCTGAGAAAATACGTCGAGCCATGGCGCGACTGCCCGGTTGCAGCGCAGTGATTGTGGTGAGCAAACCGGCGGCTCGTATTGCGCTGGAACTGCTCGATGCCCAGGGGCCGCAGTCGTTGACCATGCCTTGGTTCAGCGTCGGTGCGGCGACGGCGAAGATTCTTCAGGATCGCGGCCTCGACGCAAACTTCCCGGTCGATGGCGATGACAGCGAAGCATTGCTGCAATTGCCGCGTCTGCGTGATGCAGTCGCCCAACCGGGTTCGCAGGTGTTGATCCTGCGCGGCGAGGGCGGTCGCGAGCTGCTCGCCGAGCGCCTGCGCGAGCTTGGTGCTAGTGTCGAGTATCTGGAATTGTATCGACGCGAGCTGCCGGCCTACGGGCTTCAAGCATTACCGCAGCGGATCGCAGCGGAACGCTTGAACGGGCTGGTGGTCAGCAGTGGACAGGGTTTTGAGCACCTGCGCCAAATGGCCGGCGATGCTTGGCCGACGATTGCACAGTTGCCGTTGTTTGTTCCAAGCCCAAGAGTCGCCGAGCTGGCAAATGCCGCCGGGGCTCAAACAGTTGTGGATTGCCGCGGCGCGAGTGCCGCGGCTTTGCTGACGGCGTTGCGGGAGCATCCCGTACCCGTTTTCTAATGCAAAGGATGGATACGTGAGCGAAACAGCCTTGCCAAAAGATGACGTCCAACCTGTGATTGATGCACAGGTTGAAACTCCACCGCCGGCCCAAGAGCCGCGCCGAGGCAATGGCCTGGCCATCGTCGCCCTGTTGCTCGGTGCGGCCGGGGTCGCGATGGGTGGTTGGGGAGTCTGGCAGGTGCGACACCTGCAAACCAACACTCAGCAACAGTCGGGTCAGGTGCAGGCGTTGAACGATCAGGCGCAGGGTCTGAAGCTCAACGAGCAGCGTCTGACCGAGCGCCTCGCGCAATTGCCGGGGGCCGAAGAGCTTGCCGAACGCCAGCGTCTGGTGACGCAACTTCAGGGTGATCAACAGCGCCTCAATCAACGTCTGGAAACCGTCCTCGGCGCCAGCCGCAAGGACTGGCGCCTGGCTGAGGCTGAGCACTTGTTGCGTCTGGCCAGCCTGCGCCTTTCCGCGTTGCAGGACATCAGCAGCGCTCAGGCACTGGTGCAGGGTGCCGATGAAATCCTCCGTGAACAGAACGACCCCGGCTCCTTCGCTGCCCGCGAGCAAGTGGCAAAAACCCTGGTTGCGCTGCGCAGCACCGAGCAGCCGGATCGCACCGGATTGTTCCTGCGATTGGGGGCCCTGCGTGATCAGGTCATCGACCTCACAGAGCTGGCGCCGGAATACAAGGATCGGGGCGAATCGCTGCTCGGCCTGACCGCCGACGGTGACGGTGCCAGCCGCTGGGCGCAGTGGTGGGATCAGGTCTCGCACTACATCCGTATCGATTTCGACGCTGACAAGAATGTGAAGCCGCTGTTGGCCGGACAGAGTCTGAGCCAGGTGCGTCTGGCCCTGAGCCTGGCGCTGGAGCAGGCGCAATGGGCGGCCCTCAACGGTCAGGCGGCGGTTTACACTCAAGCACTGGCTGAGGCGCGCGACGTGCTCAAAGGCAACTTCAACCCGGACAATCCGCAAAGCAAAGTGATGCTGGAGCAGGTCGGCGAGTTGAGCAAAGAACCGGTCACGGTCAAGACGCCGGATCTGACCGGTACCCTGAGTGCGGTGCAGGCCTATCTCGAGCGGCGTAACGTCAACGCTGAAGAGTCGGTGAAACCCTTTGCCAAACCTGCCGCCAACACCGCGCAGGAGGCGACGCCATGAAGCGCCTCTATGTGATCGTGTTTCTGGTGATCGCGGCGACGGCGGCGCTGGGCCTGGCGATCGCCGAGCATTCCGGTTACGTGCTGGTCGCCTACAAATCCTTCCGTTACGAGTCGAGCCTGTGGGCAACCTTGGCGCTGATTGCGGTGTTGTGGTTGCTGATCTGGGGCATCAAGGCATTGGTCGAACTGGTCATGGCCTCCAGTGGCGTGGTCAATCCATGGTCGCGGCGCAACCGCAGCCGTCGGGTGCAGGTGGCGATTGAACACGGTCAGCTGGATCTGGCTGAAGGTCGTTGGGCCAGTGCTCAGCGTCATTTGTATCGGGCCGCTGAAGCCGAGCGCCAACCGCTGCTGTACTACCTCGGCGCTGCCCGTGCGGCGAACGAGCAGGGCAATTACGAGGAGTCCGATCGGTTGCTCGAACGTGCGTTGGAGCGCCAGCCTCAGGCAGAGCTGGCAATCGCGTTGAGCCACGCACAGTTGCAGACCGACCGTGGCGACACCGACGGCGCATTGGTGACCCTACAGGCGATGCACGAGCGCCATCCTCATAATGTGCAGACGCTGCGTCAGTTGCAGCGTTTGTATCAGCAACGCGGCGATTGGTCGGCGGTGATTCGTCTGCTGCCGGAGCTGCGCAAGGATAAAGTCCTGCCATCCGCCGAACTGGCTGAGCTTGAGCGTCGCGCCTGGGGTGAAAACCTTTCGCTGGCAGCGCAGCGAGAAGAGGACGGTTTGGTCGGTTTGCAGTCGCTCACTCGCGCCTGGCAACAGCTGACCTCGGCGCAACGTCAGGAGCCGCCACTGGTGCTGGCCTATGCCGAACAGCTGCGTCAGCTGGGCGCTCAGGTCGAGGCGGAAGAGGTGCTGCGCACGGCCCTCAAGCGCAAGTACGACAGCCATTTGGCGCGCCTGTATGGTCTGGTGCGCGGGAGTGATCCAGCGCGTCAGTTGCAAACCGCCGAGGGTTGGCTCAAGGATCATCCGAACGATCCGAGCCTGCTGCTGACCTTGGGTCGTCTGTGCCTGCAATCCAGTCTATGGGGCAAGGCCCGGGATTATCTGGAAAGCAGCCTGCGTGTGCAGCGCAATCCGGAAGCCTGTGCGGAACTGGCGCGCTTGCTCGCACAGCTTGGCGATACCGAACGCAGCAATCAGCTGTTCCAGGAAGGCCTCGGTCTGCTCGATGAGCGCCTGTTGGCCGCGCCACTGCCGGCCTTGTCTCGCGTCTGAAGTTGCGAGGGAGGTTGCTCCCTCGCACACCTTTGGCGAGCGAAAATTAAACTTCAGTGAGCCTTTAGGGCGAAGTCCTACAGCGTGCTACCCCGATTCCTCTTGAAGCTGTCGGGTTTTCCCTACACCTCTGGTGAACTGTCGGCAGGGCCTTGCCTTGAAAGGCTGACACGCTTTCCTCTACCGTAACCATCTGTCTCTACTGTTACGGAAAAGCCATGTCGTTGGCCTGCTCACGCTCCTTGTTCTTCATGGCTTTCACTGCGAGTGCCTTTGCTCTGGGAGCTTCCTATTATCTTGAATACGCGGTCGGCCTGACGCCATGCAGCTTGTGCCTGGTGCAGCGGCTGTTCCTCACGCTGCTGTGCGTGTGCTGTGGGCTGGCGGCGGTGCATGGCCCCACGCGTGTCGGGCTGTGGCTTTACTGGTTGTCTGCGCTGGGCGCGAGTCTGGGCGGCACCACGGCGGCTTGGCGGCAAGTACTGATCCAGAGTGATCCAGTGCTGCAATTGGTCCATTGTGCTTCCAGCTCCGAGGCGCTGTTCAGCGGAATGTCATGGATATGCGCGTTGCAAAAGATGTTTACCGGCGGAATCGACTGCGCGCAAATTTCCTGGACGTTGTTTGACCTGACTATCCCGGAATGGAGCCTGTTGTTCTTTGTTGCGGTATCGATTCTTGCCGTATATCAATTGTTGCGACTGGTCTGGAGTGCTCTGCAGCGACCGCTCAGCGGCGAAGCGTCGCACCTGGAACTGCTGCGGGATTAAACACTTGTATGAACTTTATCTCCTGCGTACCTTGAAGCCATAGGCGTGCGGGCATAATCTGGCCCGCACGTGTCATTGGATTTATGTTGCTCGATGACGCTCTGCCCGGCCGTCCCCCAAGCCAAAACCAAAAGCGGGACGCGGGTGTAGAGCAGCATGACCCACAAGGGAAGAGAGACCGCCATGCTCGAAAGTTGTCAGAATGCTCAGGAACGTTGGGGTGGAGTTCATCTGCTGATCGACCGCTGGCTCCAGGAGCGCAAGGAGCTGATCGATGCCTACGATAATCTCGGCGCGGAGCCTCAGACCCTGTCCGAAAGCCGCAAGCCCTTGCAGGAATTCTGCGGCGTGCTGGTTGATTACGTATCGGCGGGACACTTCGAAATCTACGAACAGCTGACGGGCGAAGCCAAGGCGTTCAATGACGAGCGGGGTCTGAAACTCGCCGAGACGCTCTACCCGCGCATCGACGTCATCACTGAAAAGCTCCTCGCGTTCAACGACCTTTGTGATGAAGGAAAATGCGTTGTCGAGAAATTCAAAGAGCTCGGCGGCCTGCTTCACGAGCGCTTCGAGCTGGAAGACTGCCTGATTGAAGTGCTGCATACGGCGCACAAGGAAGAAGATTCGGTTCAGGCCTGATTGGCTTTGTTCAATAAAAAACGGTGCGCCACAAGCGCACCGTTTTTTTATGCCTGATCAACTCGTCGCGCCGCGCAATTCGACTTCAAATACCAGCGGCGTGAATGGCGCGATCAAGTCCCCGGCACCATCGGCGCCATAAGCCTGATCCGATGGAATCACCAGTCGCCATTTCGCTCCCACCGGCATGTTTTGCAATGCAGTGCGCCAGCCAGCAATGACGCTGTCGAGGTTGAACCATTGCGGCTGACTGTTCTGATCGAACACGGTGCCGTCCGGCAAGCGACCGATATACAGCACCTGCACTTTTCCATCGGGTCCGGCCTTGGTGCCTGTACCAGGTGCAAGCTCGGTGAGCAGGATGCCGTCGGCTAGTTCCTTCACTCCCGGTTTGGCTTTTTCCGCGGTGAGGAAGCGTTGTTCGTTTTCCATCGCGGCATCGCTTGATGGCTGCACATTGTGCTCGGCATTTTGCGATTCGTGATCGGCCAGAATCTGTTCGATCCGCGCTTCGCTCAGGGCCAGCGGCTTGCCTTGATAAGCCTGCTGCAACCCGTCAACCAGTGCTTGAATCTGCAATTGCGGGACTTCTTGGCGCAGCCGTTCACCGAGGCTGGCACCCAGGCTGTAGGCCAGATCATGAGCGTCGTTCGCGGTGTTTTTTTCGTCGGCGTGGGCGCTGGAAAAAATCATGCAGAGGGATAAAAAAAGGTAGCGCGACATAGGCACTCTCCGTCCTGAGATGCGCTGGATTATGCCAGCGCGAACGTCTGCAACGGTGAACTGCTTTTGACTTCGTGCAGAACATTTTCACTTCGGTGCAACGCAACGCAATTGATACTGTCAAGATGACCTAGCGGCGGTAGCAGCAGAGGTCTAGTATGAGCCGCACTCACGTCAGCCAGGAGGTAAACCATGTCGGCCACCAAGAAGCCTGTAAATACTCCGTTGCACTTACTCCAACAACTCTCGGGCAGCTTGCTCGAGCATCTGGAAAACGCTTGCTCGCAAGCCTTGGCTGATGCTGAAAAACTGCTCGCCAAACTTGAAAAGCAACGCGGCAAGGCGCAAGAAAAACTGCACAAATCCCGCACCAAATTGCAGGATGCAGCTGCCGCCGGTAAAGCCAAGGCGCAGACCAAAGCCAAAGGCGCAGTGAAAGAACTGGAAGACCTGCTCGATGCCTTGAAGGATCGTCAGTCCGATACTCGCAGCTACATTCTGCAACTCAAGCGCGATGCCCAGGAAAGCCTGAAACTGGCCCAGGGTGTTGGCCGTGTGCAAGAAGCGGTGGGCAAAGTGTTGACCTCCCGTGCCGCTAAACCTGCTTCGGCAGCCGCGAAGAAAACCGCAGCCAAACCTGCTGTGGCCAAAGCACCGGCGAAAACCGCTGCTGCCAAACCCGCTGCGAAGGTTGCCGCTAAACCGGCTGCCAAAGCACCAGTGAAAGCCGCAGCAAAAACTGCTGCAAAACCTGCAGCGAAAAAACCGGCTGCGGCGAGCGCTGCGAAACCGGCCGCTAAAACCACCGCTGCGAAACCCGCTGCACGCAGAACTGCTGCTGCAAAACCAGCCGCAACCAAAGCTGCTCCAGCGAAAACCGCAGCAGCAAAACCGGCTGCCAAGCCAGCAGTAAAACCTGCTGCTAAAACTGCCGCTGCAAAACCTGCGGCTAAAGTTGCCGCCAAGCCAGCTGCGAAACCAGCCGCCAAACCGGCAGCCAAGCCAACCGCGAAATCAGCTGTCGCGGCAAAACCGGCAACTGCCGCTGCCAAACCTGTTGCCGCTAAACCTGCTGCCAAGCCAGCCGCAAAACCTGCTGTCAAAAAACCAGTGGCCACCAAGCCAGTTGCTAAACCGGCGACCGCTCCAGCTGCCAAGCCAGCCACACCGGCTTCGCCAGCTGCACTTGCCGCCGCCTCTACCTCGACCACTTCGGCTGCGCCATCGCCAGCCGCTGCGTCGAGCATCAGCAACAACCCGAGCAGCGCTTCCTAAGTGCTGATCGCCGCGACGCGCAGCACTTGCAGCGCGTCGCGGTTCAGGTTGGCCGCCGAGCCAGCCAGTGCCTCCAGCCAGCCGATTGATCCCGCTTCGTTTCGCCCCCACACTTGAGCAACACCCTCCAGCCGCGACAGCAATGCGCGCTCGGCTTCCAGTTCCAGTGCTTTGACTTGTTCGCGCATGCCCTTCAACACCGCATCATTCAAAGCCCGTGCCTTCCATTGCATGCGCAGGGTTCGCAGCGGTTGCACAACCTCGATATCCCAAGGTCCGGTCAGCGCTTGAAGCTGCCCCGCACGCTGTTCATCACAGGTAGCACCGCGTTGCTCCAGCCACAAACCGCACAACAACAGGCACACGTTGACCCCCGCCGTTTGCAGTTGCAGGCAGGCATCTTCCACCCCCGGGCGGGCGTAGGTTGCAAGGGCAAAGCTCCACAGGTCAGAGGACATCGTGCTACTCGCGCTAGTTGTGAGCGAAGCTGGTAGACTCCGCCGCCATTATGATCCGACTTCAGAACCTGACTTTACAGCGTGGCCCGCAACGTCTGCTAGAAGACGCCGAGCTGACCCTGCACGCCGGCCACAAAGCTGGCCTCATCGGTGCCAACGGCGCCGGCAAATCCAGCCTGTTTGCCTTGCTGCGCGGCGAATTGCACCCGGACTCGGGCGATTGCCTGCTGCCGGCCGATTGGCGGATCGCACACATGCGCCAGGAGGTCGACACTCTCGAACGCCTGGCGGTCGACTATGTGCTCGATGGCGACCTGCGTCTACGCGAGGTGCAGCGTGACCTCGCCGTGGCCGAGGAAGCGCATGACGGTGTTGCTCTGGCGCGCCTGCACGTCGAACTCGACAGCGCCGACGGTTACACCGCCGACGCCCGTGCCCGCAAGTTGCTGGCCGGTCTGGGATTCACCAACGAACAGATGGATCGTCAGGTCGCAGATTTCTCCGGTGGCTGGCGGATGCGTCTGAACCTTGCGCAGGCATTGATGTGCCCGTCGGACCTGTTGTTGCTCGACGAACCGACCAACCACTTGGACCTCGACGCCATCATTTGGCTTGAGGACTGGCTGAAAAGTTACGGCGGTACTTTGCTGCTGATTTCCCACGACCGCGATTTCCTCGACGAAGTCGTCGATCACGTGGCCCATGTCGATCAGCGCAAAATCACCCTGTATCGCGGCGGCTACACCGCGTTCGAACGTGCCCGTGCCGAGCGTCTGGCCCAGCAGCAACAGGCCTACGAGAAGCAGCAGGCGCAGCGTGCGCACATGGAAAGCTACATCGCCCGCTTCAAGGCGCAAGCGACCAAGGCTCGTCAGGCACAGAGCCGAATCAAGGCACTGGAACGCATGGAAGAGCTGTCGGCGGCTCACGTTGATTCGCCGTTCGACTTTGTGTTCCGCGAGTCGACCAAGATATCCAGCACGCTGATCGATCTGTCCGATGCGAACCTGGGCTATGGCGACCGAACCGTGCTGGAGAAGGTCAAGCTGCAACTGACCCCCGGCGCGCGGATCGGTCTGCTCGGCCCTAACGGTGCGGGTAAATCGACCCTGATCAAGAACCTCGCCGGCGAGCTCGAACCGCTGTCCGGGCGCTTGACCCGCGGCGAGAACACCGTGGTCGGCTACTTCGCCCAGCATCAACTCGACTCGCTGGACGCCAAGGCCAGCCCATTGCTGCACTTGCAGCGTCTGGCGCCCACCGAGCGTGAACAAGCATTGCGCGACTTCCTCGGCGGTTTCGACTTCCGTGGTGCGCGGCTCGATGAGCCTGTGCTGAATTTCTCCGGTGGCGAGAAGGCGCGTCTGGCCTTGGCGTTGATCGCCTGGGAGCGGCCGAACCTGTTGCTGCTCGACGAACCGACCAACCACCTCGACCTGGAAATGCGCCTGGCGCTGACCATGGCGTTGCAGGAGTTCAGCGGCGCGGTGCTGGTGGTGTCTCACGATCGTCACTTGCTCAAGAGCACCACCGACAACTTCTACCTGGTTGCCGATGGCAAGGTTGAAGAGTTCGATGGCGACCTCGAAGACTACGCGCGTTGGCTGGTGGAATACCGTCAGCGCAATGCGCCGGTCAGTAACACCCCGGTCAACCCGGACAAAACCGACAAGAAGGCTCAGCGTCAGGCTGCTGCTGCGTTGCGTCAGCAACTGGCGCCGCACAAGCGCGAGGCCGACAAGCTCGAAGCCGAGCTGGGCAAGCTCCACGAGAAGCTGGCCAAGGTTGACGCCAGCCTCGGCGACAGCGACATCTACGAGCCTGCGCGCAAGAACGAATTGCGTGATTTGCTGGCGGAACAAGCCAAGCTGAAAGTGCGCGAAGGCGAACTTGAGGAAGCGTGGATGGAAGCGCTGGAGACGCTGGAAAGCATGCAAGCGGAGCTGGAGGCGCTGTCCTGATGGATGCGTTCAAGCTGCCGCTGCCGGCGATGTGGGTCGAGCCGATCTGGCTCGGCGTGCAGATTCTGCTGATCCTGCTCGCCGGTTACATCGCCCAGCGCTTTGTCGCCAGATGCCTGACCCGCCTGGGTGAACGCTATCCGTTTCCGCCGCAACTGTTGATGCCTCTGCGTGGTGTGCTGCGCTGGCTGATCATGGGCAGCGCGGTGATCTTTGTGCTGCAGCGCCTGGGCGTGTCTGCCACCGTGTTGTGGACGGCGCTGTCGGGTTTCGTCGCAGTGGCGGCGGTGGCGTTCTTCGCGATGTGGAGCGTGCTGTCGAATCTGCTCTGCGCGATTCTGATTTTCACCGTCGGCCCGTTTCGATTGGGCGATGTGGTCGAACTGGTCGACACCACTGACAAGCCTGGCGTCAAAGGCCGGGTGGTGGCGATCAACCTGCTCTACACCACGTTGATCGAGGCTGAGGATTTGGGCACGGGGAGCGCGATGGTGCAGGTGCCGAACAGCTTGTTCTTCCAGCGTTCGGTGCGGCGTTGGCGGGGGAGTGATGTGCTCCCGTTGAGCGGGTTCGAGAAGTAGGCTTAAAGATCTTTTGCTTCCGGTATTGAGTAGTCGCCTTTTCCCACAAAAAATCGATAGTCACTGGCGCCAAGTCGCATTAGCTTAGACGTCTGTCACGAGTCAGAGTCGAGGTGTGCGATGGAGCTTGAAACATGGCTGGCATTCTTTGCTGCTTGCTGGTTGATCAGCCTTACGCCAGGCGCGGGGGCTATCGCGTCGATGTCCAGTGGTCTGCAATACGGTTTCTGGCGTGGTTACTGGAACGCGCTGGGGCTGCAATTGGGTCTGGCCCTGCAAATCGCGATTGTCGGCGCCGGCGTTGGCGCGATCCTCGCGGCTTCCGCTACCGCCTTCTATGCCATCAAATGGTTCGGCGTCGCCTATCTCGTCTACCTCGGGATCAAGCAATGGCGCGCACTGCCCAGCGACATGAGCGATGACTCGGCTATTCGCCCGATTGGCAAGCCGTCAGTCCTGATCTTCCGTGGTTTTCTGGTCAACATGAGCAACCCCAAGGCGCTGGTGTTCATGCTGGCGGTGCTGCCGCAGTTCATCAATCCCCATGCGCCGCTGCTGATCCAGTATCTGGTGATCGGCGCGACTATGGTGTTTGTCGACCTGATCGTCATGGCCGGTTACACCGGTCTGGCGTCCAAGGTCCTGCGCCTGCTGCGCACCCCCAAGCAGCAAAAACGCATGAACCGCACCTTTGCCGGGTTGTTCATCGGCGCCGCAGCGTTCATGGCGACGCTGCGTAAAGCGGCGGTCTAAAACCGCCAGACACAAAAAAGGCGACCCCATGAGGTCGCCTTTTTTTGTGCCTGGCACTAACCTGTGGCGAGGGGATTTATCCCCGTCGGGTCGCGAAGCGGCCCCGCTTTTTAACTAAAAAAGCAGGGGCCTGCTGCGCAGTCCAACGGGGATAAATCCCCTCGCCACAGGTCATCCCAAGGATCAGTTCAAAATCACCGGCGCCGTATCGCGCGGCAAATTGTTGCGCTGCTGCGGCTCGCGCGGCTGCTCGTAACCGCCACCGCCGAGCTGTTGGCTCAGTTGCCCGGCGACGTCTTCGCCCAGCGCCTTCGACACCTCGCGCACCACCCGTGGGCGATTTAGCGAGATCTTGATGTCGCGGCCGTTCACCAGTTTGGTGTCCTGCGCTTCACCCATCGCCGTGAAGGCCGAAGTGATTTCGAAGGTCTTGGTGTTGATCAGGCTGAAATCCGCCACCAGCGTTAGGCCCAGTACTGCCGAATAGCTGTCGGTGTGCGCCAGCTCGTTCATGTCCTGGGTGAAGTCGATGTCCGACACGGTGCCGAACAGCACGTAGTCTGCACCCTTGAAGTTGCCGGCCTTGATCCGCTTGATCACGTCGTAGATGTCACCCTTGGACAACGCGGTGTAAGGCGTGCCCTGCACCAGCTGGAACATGCCGGTACGCAGGATTTCACCCTTGATGTCGCCGGTGAATTTGCGCAGCTCGGTCTGCTCGATGTAGCTGGTGGTGGCTTCGATCTCGTTATAGCTCGAAGAACCACTGGAACTGTAGTAACCCTCACGATAATTGCTCTGCGCCGAAACGATGTGGATGTATTGCTCCACACGTTCCTGATACGCCAGATCCGTCACCGCGACTTTCGGGGCCGCTTGCGCGCCAAACGCGCAAGCCAGGGCCATGATGCCAATCCATGTGCGCATTGATTAACGCTCCGTGGTTTTACGGATCTCTTTTTCGTCCATCCACTCGGCCAGACCGCTTTCAACGTCGATCAATTGCAGGCTGAATTTGTAGAAGACGTCCTTGTAGTCGCTGCTGCGCTTGACGATGGAGCTGATCGAGCCTTCGATGCGGTACTTGGCAGCGACCATGTTGCCGGTCTTGGCCACGGTGCTCTTCTTGTACAGACCGCTTTGGTTTTGCAGCTTGAGCTGGTCAACCTGGCTTTGCATCGCATTGTTGTCGCTGGCGAAGCGGGCAACGCCAGTTTTCATCAGCTGAGTCTTGATGCTGGTGGTGATTTCGCGGGTATCGATGTACTCGCTGGTCTTGTTCTTCACGTCGTAGACCTGAACCACCGGACGGCCCTGCAGAATGCCGGACTGAGCCAGCGAGCGGGTCATCGATTCGGCGATCATTTGCAGGTCGGTCGAACCAAATTCGTTGGTGACGGTTTCAACAGCCTTGGTGTCGCCGTAGCTGATGTTCTTGCTGCCCAGGGTTGGCGAGGTGTTGGCGCAACCGGAGGCCAGCAGGGCGATAACGGCGATGCAGGAGAAGCGTACAAACATGGCAATGTTCTCTAAAACAGGAATAGGGTGGCGGGCTTAAGGCGTCTTGATTTCCAGACGGAAGTCCACGGCTTTTGGCGTCGGAGCGATCGCCTGAATGAAGCTGGTCTGGGCGCCGTACATCATCTGGCTTTTCCAGACTTCTTCTTCGGCGACCGGGAAACCTTCCGCGCCGAGCCAGGCGAAGCGGTAATAGAAGATCTTGTTGCTGTTGAGGGTGTTGCTCAACTGCACGTTGACGGTCATGAAGCCGTTTTCGCGGGCGACGCGCATGGCGCCGACCACGATGTGTTTCTGCGGGCCCATGGCCACGACTTTGCTCGCGGCGCTGCCCGGCTCAGGTGGTGGCGGGGTGGCGCAGCCGCTGGCCAGCAAGGCGAGGGCGGCGACGGCGATGAGTTTGAAGCGCATGCAAAGACTCCGTTCTTAAGGTTGTTTGAGGCTGGCGACGTTGGTCGCTCTGACGCTCGGGATCACGTGGGCGGCGAGACCGCCAGCGAACACCTGATTGCCCACGGCGCGCAGGCTGATCACCTGATAACGCTGATCGACGGTGACCTTGACCACCGACCCGCCCACGGCGCTCGGCAGAGTGACTTGGTGTTCACCTTTCTTCAAGCGCAGACGCACCACTTGGGTGTTGTCCGGCAGGGTGCGCCACGTACGAGTATCGGCACCTTCGAGCACCGCTGAAGAAATACCTACCGCCAGACCGGCCAGTGGGTTGGTTTCGTTGATCTGCTTCTGCGCTACACCTTTGCTGATCGCGCGCACGGTTGTGCGCAGGATGATGCCTGGCATGTCATCACGCAGGGCGCGGCGGGACATGGCGGTGGTGCTGTTGAGGGCGGTCAGGTTGACTTGCTGGCCGTCGACACCGATCTGCGCGAACGGCGCGGTGGAGGTGTCCGCCTTGATGATCGGGAACGACAGCGGCGTGATCACCACGTTGTTGGAGATCGGCAATGGCAATGGCACGCGGATCGAATCGCGTGCCGGCGCCAGACCGCTTTGCACCACGATCAGGATGTCGCTGTCATCGCTCTTGGTCGGCTTATCGAGGTTGACCAGCGCCTGTTCCAGCAGCGGCGTGTTCGGCCGCAGTTCGACAGCCTTGCGATATCCCGGTGCAGCCAGATCTTTCTCACCCAGGGCTTCGTAGACGAAACCGGCCAGATAATGGCTGAACGCGCTCTGGTAGCTGTTTTTCAGGCTGACCACTTCCGGCGCATCGAGGCTGGCGACCGGGTAGCCTTGCAGATCCTTGTACTGAGTCTTGACGCCTTCTTTCTCGGCCTCTTCCTCGCTCTTGAGGTATTCCTTGTCACGCAGGTCGGCGATCACCGCTTCACGTTCGTGAGTTCTCTTGATCGCGGTGCGCGCGCCGTCGAAGTCGTTGACCGCGAGCAGGTTCAGGGCCATCTGCGTGGTCAGCATGACTTTTTCATAGTCGTAGCCTTCGTAGCGGCGGACCTTGTCGTTGACCACGAAGCTGCCGAACTGGGCGAGGTATTTACCGGTATCGAGCTTGACCGAATCTTCCCATTGGCCGACCACCTTGTCGGCGCTGGTCCAAGCATTCTGGCTGCCGGACAGATCGCCCTTGGCACGCAGCAACTCACCTTTCTCGAAGTAATAGAGCAGGTCTTTGTCGGGGCTGGTGTTGTTTTTTTCCAGCAGGGTCAGCGCGGCGTCGACATTGCCGGAAGCCAGTTGCTGGTTGGTCTGTGCCAGTTCGGAATCGTAGTTGCGAAATGCCGAACAGCCGGACAGCAGCGTGACGGCGCTGAGCGCGAGCAGAGTAGGAGCGCGGAATGCCATGGGGGTACTTCTTCCATGAGTAACGACAGCCCCGTGTGCGGGTCGGGCTGGTGGGACCGATCGACAGTGGCAATGGCCTCCTGCCAATTCCTCATAACCAGAGGAGCTTTTATGCCGCGTTGCGATAACGCGGGCGCGGCATTATAAGCGTGCGGTAGTGGCTATGTAATAGCTTTTTAATTGCACTGGTTATTTGTGTGCCATTACTTGGTTGGCACATAAGCGTTACCGACAAGGTTGGCCGTGACGCTCAAAACCCGCAGGTAAACCAACTGGTGATCGCGATCGATACGCCAAGTGGCCGGCGCCGCACCCGGGACATTCGGGGCGCTGAACAGATGATCGCCCTTTTTCAGACGTACTCGTGCGACCAGTGTCTTGTCTGGCAGGGTGCGCCAGGTTCGGGTGTCGGCTTCTTCGAAAGGGTCGTGCTGGGTGACCACCAGCGAGGCTTTGGCCGGATTGCGCTCGTTTTCCTGAGCCTGGGAGATAGCGGCCATGTTCGCGCGAAACATCGCCCGGGAAATGATCGCCGGCATGTCATCGCGTAACGTACGAAAAGCCATGTCGGTGACGCTGTTGATAACGGTCAGCGGCCGTTTACGGCCATCTACCACGATGTGGTCGAACGCTGGTGTGACGGTGTCCGGCACCATGACCGGGAGCGAGATCGGCGCGACAATCACCAGGTTTTCATTCAGCCGTACGGGGATCGGCACACTCACCGAACTCCGTGCCGGTGCCAGACCACTCTGAACGACGATCAGGACATCACTTTCATCCGCTTTGGCCGGGGACTTGTCGAGATTGCGCAGCGCCTGTTGGAGAAAAGCCAGGTCCGGGCGCAGTTCGATCGCCTGGCGGTAGCCCGGCGCGGCCAAGTTCCTTTCGCCCAGCGCCTCATACGCGAAACCGGCCAGATAATGGCTGAACGCGCTCTGGTAGCCGTTTTTCAATTCGATTACCGCCGGGGCATCCAGCGTGGCAACCGGATAGCCTTGCAAATCCTTGTATTGCACCGTGATGCCTTGAGCGCCGGCCTGCGCTTCAAGTTCTTCGTACTGGCGCTCTCGCTGGCGGGCAATCAGCGCTTCACGTTCGTGGGTTTTCTTGATGTCGGCCCGGGCGCCGTCGAAATCACTCTCGGCCAATTGGTTGAGGGCCATCTGCGTGGTCAGCATGACTTTTTCGTAGTCGTAGCCTTCGTATCGACTCAGTTTGTCGTTGACCAGCATGGTGCCCATTTCATAGGCGAACCGGTTGAGCAGCTTGCTGGCACCGGATGGCACGGCCTCTTCGCGCTGAAAGACCATCTGGTCGGCGCTGCGCCAAGCCTGCTGGCTCTGCGGCAGCGCGTTGGCGAAGCTCAGGATTGCGCCTTTTTCGAAGTAATAGAGCAGATCCTTGTCTTCCCACGGGTTGTTCCAATTCAGCAGGTCCAGCGCGCCCTGAAAGTTACCGCGCATCAATTGGTCATTGGTCTGCTGCATTTCCTGATCGTAATTGCGGTAAGCGGCGCATCCACTCAGTTGCAGGACGGCAACTATTAGCACTGAAGACAGCAGATATCGAAGCATGGGCAGCGGTTCTTCCTTGAGTTCAAAGGGCGTAGCGCGCCGGCATTATAGGGATGAGTGATAGCGTTGAGCAGAGGTCAGCGGCGCGCAAATCTGCGAGAAAGCTTGAGTGAATCGTCTTCGAAGTGAACAATATGTAACTTCGTATTTCCATTTGAGAATCCTTCATGACTGCCTCGTCCCGATTCCTGGCCTGGCTGGTGTTCCCGTTGTTTGCCCTGAGCAGCTTCAACCTGCTGGCCGACACCGTGGAAGGCGCGCCACAAGCGCTGCACCTGCTTGATTACATCAGCGCCGACTATCCGCCAACGGTAGCGGCGGGCAAAGTCATGGATGACTCCGAATACCGCGAACAACTGGAATTCACCCAAGCGCTGCAAGGCTTGATCGCCAACTTGCCGGCCAAGCCAGAGAAAGCCGCGCTGGAGCAGGGCGTCGCTGCGTTGCACGTAGCCATCAGTGCCAAGCAGGACGGCGCGGAAGTCGCCCGTCAGGCGCGGCAACTGGGCGCGAAACTGGCGGTGGCGTATGAAGTCAGCCAAGCGCCGATCATCACCCCCGACCCAACCCGTGGTGCGCCGCTCTATGCGCAGAATTGCTCGGTGTGCCACGGCGACACCGGCGCCGGTGATGGCCCGGCAGGCGTGGGACTGACGCCGGCGCCCGCCAACCTGCGTGATGCTGTGCGGATGGATCATCTGAGTCTGTACGCGATCTACAGCACGCTCGGCCAAGGCGTCGAAGGCACCGACATGCCGGCGTTCGCCGAGCAACTCGATGATCGTCAGCGTTGGGATGTGGCTACTTACATCGCTGGCTTCAGCGCCGATGCAGCAGCGGCCAAATCCGATAAGAGCTACAACATCGCCGATCTGGCGCGTCAGACACCGAACGAAGTGCAGGCCGCCGAAGGCCCGCAAGCCGCCGCGACCTTCCGCGCCCAGCGTGCGCAGCCGCCGCAGGTCAAGCGTGGCCCGGCGCAGTTGCTCGACTACACCGCTGCGACGCTGGACAAGAGTCTCGCCGCGTACCGCGCCGGTGAGCATGATCAGGCCTACGACCTGTCGGTGGCGGCGTACCTGGAAGGTTTCGAACTGGTCGAGAGTTCGCTGGATAACGTCGACGCCAACGTACGTAAGGACACCGAGAAATCCCTGATGGCCTATCGGCAGTCGTTGCAGGATGGCTTGCCGGTCGCGCAGGCCGAGCAGCGCTTGGACGCGGCCAAGGCGAAACTGAAAGAATCTGCCGGGTTGCTCGGCAGCGATGGTTTGAGCTGGTCGCTGAGCTACATCTCCGGCCTGCTGATTCTGTTGCGCGAAGGTCTGGAAGCAATTCTGGTGCTGGCGGCGATACTCGCGTTCCTGCGTAACACCGGTCAGCAATCGGCCGTGCGCAGCGTCAACGTTGGTTGGGGCCTGGCGTTGCTGGCTGGCCTCGGCACCTGGGCGCTGGCCGCTTATGTGATCGACGTCAGCGGCTCGCAGCGCGAGTTGCTCGAAGGCGCCACGGCGCTGTTTGCCAGTGTGATGGTGTTGTGGCTCGGCGTGTGGATGCACGACCGCCGGCACGCGGCGGCCTGGCAGGACTACATCAAGAGCGGTCTGGTTGGTGGTGGCGGGCGTTTCGGCTTTGCGATCCTTGCGTTCTTCTCGGTGTATCGCGAGTTGTTCGAAGTGATCCTGTTCTACGAAACCCTCTGGTTGCAGGCCGGTCCCGCCGGGCATAACGCGGTGCTGGCGGGCGGCGCGACGGCGCTGGTGCTGTTGGTCGGGCTGGCGTGGGTGATCTTGCGCGGTTCGGCAAAACTGCCGCTGACGTTGTTCTTCAGTATCAACGCAGCGCTGCTGTGTGCGCTGTCGGTGGTGTTTGCCGGGCATGGCGTCAAGGCGCTGCAAGAGGCCGGGATCTTCGGTACGCGGCCGGTGGCATTCTTTGAATTCGACTGGCTGGGGATTCATGCCGATGCGTATTCGCTGACCGCGCAGGCCGTGGCGATTCTGGCGATTGTTGTGCTGTATGGGCGCAGTTGGGTGGCCGAGAAGCGGCGGGTCGCCGCATAAGAGCATTCGCTGCGCTCACATTCGCGGGCAAGCCCGCTCCCACAGGTTTAGCGTTAACCTTGTGGGAGCGTGGCTTGCCCGCGATGCTTTTTGGGATGAGGAAAACATGATGCGTGTATGGATTGATGCCGACGCCTGTCCGCGGGCGGCGAAGGATCTGGTGGTGAAGTTTGCCCTCAAGCGCCAGTACGAAGTGGTGCTGGTAGCCGGGCAGCCGCAGATCAAGCCGGGGCTGGCCATCGTCAAGTTGATTGTGGTGCCGAGTGGCCCGGATGCGGCGGACGACTATCTGGTCGAGCACGCGGTGCCCGGTGAGCTGGTGATTTGCAGCGATATTCCGCTGGCTGATCGGCTGGTGAAGAAGGGCGTGGCAGCGCTGGATCCGCGTGGCAAGGAGTTCGACGAGAAGAATATGGGGGACCGGTTGGCTGTACGCAACCTGTTCACCGATCTGCGCGAACAGGGCCAGATGAGCGGCGGCCCTGCGCCATTCGGTGATCGCGAGAAGCAGGCGTTTGCCAATTCGCTGGATCGCATTTTGACCCGACTCACCCGCAAACCCTGATACAGCTCGGATTCTGTGGTGAGGGGATTTATCCCCGTTCGGCTGCGAAGCAGTCGCAGAAGGTCTCGGGGCCGCTTCGCAGCCCAACGGGGATAAATCCCCTCGCCACAAAAGCTTGTCAGCAAGATCGGGTCAGGCGTCGTTTTCGTGGGTCAGTTCAAGGACGCGGTCGACGAGCTTGTTTATCCCCGAAGCCGCTTCACTGATGTTCTGCGCCAGCATATAAGCCGGGGTCGTCACCAGTTTGCGTGCCTTGTCTTCAACGATTTCGGTAACGGCGCAGTCTTCGTGGGTCGCGCCCATCTTGTTCATCGCCGTGGCGGTGTCGGCGTCGTTGCCGATGGTGCAAGTCACGCCCGGGCCGTAGATTTTCGCCGCGAGTGCCGGCGAGATGCAGATCAGCCCTACCGGTTTGCCCGCTTCGGCAAACGCCTCGGCCAGGGCCAGCACGTCTGGCTGCACGGTGCAGCCTGCGCCTTCGATGGCGAAGTTCGAGAGGTTCTTCGCCGCGCCAAAACCGCCGGGCACGATCAGCGCATCGAAGTCTTCGACGTCGGCCTCGCGGATGTCCTTGATGTTGCCGCGAGCAATGCGCGCCGATTCCACCAGCACGTTGCGCGATTCGGGCATTTCTTCGCCGGTCAGGTGATTGATCACATGCAATTGCGCAATGTTCGGGGCGAAACACTGCACTTGCGCGCCGCGTTGATCGAGGCGCAGCAGGGTAATGACGCTTTCATGGATCTCGGCGCCGTCGTAAACGCCACTGCCGGACAGGATCACTGCAACTTTTTTGCTCATGGTTTTCTCTCCAGATTCATAGCGCTAAATGTCCACTAATTTGTCGCGTGTGGCCATAGGGTTTATGGGTGGCGACCCCTAGGGTCAGTCTCAAGATTCACGCCGTCCATTCATCGGACACAGCATGCCCAGAGCGCTCTCTACATGGATCGCAACGACGGCGCGGTGTTCATTATTTGGGATCGACTGTTCGGCTCGCCCCAAGAAGAGGACGAGGATGAACTGGTGATTTTCGGGGGAACCACACTGCTGTGCGCAATGTGGGATGGCGAGCGCCACCCGCCAGCGAGTTACTCGGCTGGCGTCTTGGGTTCGGCGGGATTGGCCAGTTCGACCTGCTGCAACTGCGCGGCTTTCGCGGCTTGCTCGTCGGCGTAGATTTTCTTCGCCAGACGCGCGTTCTTGAAGCGGCGACGCAGCCACAGGCCAACGCCCAGTACCAGCAAGGCGCCGAGGACCCACAGTTCATATTTCTTGATGCTGCCGAGCATGCCTTCCAGTACTGCGCCGAAGTGGTAAGCGGCAGCCGCCAGTGCGGTGGCCCAGATCGCTGCGCCGATACCGTTCAGCAGCAGATAACGTCCCGGCGGATACCCCGACAGGCCGATCGCCACCGGCATCACCGTACGCAAGCCGTACACGAAGCGGAAACTCAGGACCCAGATGTCAGGATGCCTACGAATGTGCTCCAGCGCCCGGTCGCCCATCAATTGCCAGCGCGGTTTGCGCGCGAGCAATTTGCGCCCGTGCTTGCGCCCCAGGAAGTACCACAGCTGATCACCGGCGTAGCTGCCGCAGAACGCCACGACCACCACCATATTGATGTCCATGTAGCCACGGAACGCGAGGAAGCCCGCGAGTACCAGAATGGTTTCGCCTTCGAAGAACGTCCCGAGAAACAGGGCGAAGTAGCCAAAGTCATGCAGAAATTGTTGGAGCATTGTCTGGGTGCTGGCGAAATGAACGCGCAGCCTAACCCTTCGGACACATTCATGAAAGTGTCCAAATGTGTCTCGACGTGAACAATTCCTACACAGACAATGGAATGCGGCTACATGTCACGGGGCACGCATAACTGTCATCTGTTCGTCATAATGGCCGTCTATAACTGTCACGCTCGCCCGTTTGCGCGGGCTCAGGAGTCTGCCGTGAGCTTTACCCCTGCCAATCGTCTGTTCCCTGCAACCCGCCTGCGTCGCAACCGTCGTGACGATTTTTCGCGTCGGCTGGTGCGGGAAAATGTGCTGACGGTCGATGATCTGATCCTGCCGGTTTTCGTGCTCGACGGTGAAAACCGCCGCGAAGCCGTGGCGTCGATGCCGGGGGTAGAACGGCTGACGATTGATCTGCTGCTTGAAGAAGCTGCGAAATGGGTCGAGCTGGGGATTCCGGCATTGGCCCTGTTCCCGGTGACGCCACCAGAACTCAAATCCCTCGACGCTGCGCAAGCCTGGAACCCTGAAGGCATTGCCCAGCGTGCGACCCGCGCACTGCGCGCTCGCTTCCCGGAGCTGGGTGTAATCACCGACGTCGCACTCGATCCATTCACCACTCATGGTCAGGATGGCATCCTCGACGAAGATGGCTATGTGCAGAACGACATCACTGTCGATGCGCTGGTCAGGCAAGCACTGTCCCATGCCGAAGCCGGCGCGCAGGTTGTCGCGCCGTCGGACATGATGGACGGGCGCATCCAGGCGATCCGTGAAGCGCTGGAAATTGCCGGTCACGTCAACGTGCGCATCATGGCCTACTCGGCCAAGTACGCCAGCGCCTATTACGGCCCGTTCCGCGATGCCGTGGGTTCGGCCTCGAACCTTGGCAAGGCGAACAAGGCCTCATATCAGATGGACCCGGCCAACAGTGACGAAGCGCTGCACGAAGTCGGTGCGGACTTGTCTGAAGGCGCGGACATGGTCATGGTCAAACCGGGCATGCCGTACCTGGACATTCTTTTCCGGGTAAAAGATGCCTTCAAAGTGCCGACGTTCGTCTATCAAGTCAGTGGCGAATACGCCATGCACATGGCGGCGATCCAGAATGGCTGGTTGAGCGAAGCGGTGATTCTCGAATCACTGACCGCCTTTAAACGTGCCGGCGCTGATGGCATCCTGACTTACTTTGCTGTCCGTGCCGCTCAATTGTTACGAGAGCAGAAATAACTCTCCCAGGAACATTCCATGAATACCGAAGGACTCACTGAAGTTGCAGTAAAAGAAGCTCAGCCGGTGGTGGAACAAATCACCGAAACCCCGCCGGAACTGGAGCCAGCGCCACCCGCGCCGGTCACCGAAACCGCTGCGGCGGTGCCGGCGATCGCCATTCCCGGCCTGGATGACAGCAGCCTGTACATCCACCGCGAGCTCTCGCAATTGCAGTTCAACATCCGCGTGCTGGAACAGGCGCTGGACGAGTCCTATCCGCTACTCGAGCGGCTGAAGTTCCTGCTGATCTTCTCCAGCAACCTCGACGAATTCTTCGAAATTCGCGTCGCCGGCCTCAAGAAGCAAATCACCTTTGCCCGCGAACAGGCCGGTGCCGATGGCTTGCAGCCGCATCAAGCCCTGGCCCGTATCAGCGAGCTGGTGCACGGCCATGTTGATCGCCAATACGCGATCCTCAACGACATTCTGCTGCCGGAGCTGGAAAAGCATCAGGTCCGCTTCATCCGTCGCCGCAACTGGACGACCAAGATCAAGACCTGGGTGCGCCGTTACTTCCGCGACGAGATCGCACCGATCATCACCCCGATTGGCCTCGACCCGACGCACCCGTTCCCGTTGCTGGTCAACAAGAGCCTGAACTTCATCGTCGAGCTGGAAGGTATCGACGCCTTCGGTCGCGATTCCGGTCTGGCGATCATCCCGGCGCCGCGTCTGCTGCCTCGCATCATCAAGGTCCCGGAAGAAGTTGGCGGCGCTGGCGACAACTATGTGTTCCTGTCGTCGATGATCCACGCTCACGCCGATGACTTGTTCCAAGGCATGAAGGTCAAGGGCTGCTACCAGTTCCGTCTGACCCGAAACGCTGACCTGGCGCTCGACTCCGAAGATGTTGAAGACTTGGCTCGCGCGCTGCGTGGCGAACTGTTCTCCCGTCGTTACGGTGATGCGGTGCGCCTTGAGGTTGCCGACACCTGCCCGAAACTGCTTTCGGATTACCTGCTCAAGCAGTTCAACCTGAGCGAGACCGAGCTGTATCAGGTCAACGGCCCGGTCAACCTGACGCGTCTGTTCAGCATCACCGGTCTGGACAGCCACCCAGAGCTGCAATACACGCCGTTTACCCCGCAGATCCCGAAGCTGCTGCAGAACAGCGAGAACATTTTCAGTGTGGTCAGCAAACAGGACATCCTCCTGCTGCACCCATTCGAATCGTTTACCCCAGTGGTCGACCTGTTGCGCCAAGCGGCGAAAGACCCGCACGTTCTGGCCGTGCGCCAGACCCTGTACCGCTCGGGCGCCAACTCGGAAATCGTCGATGCGCTGGTAGATGCCGCGCGTAACGGCAAGGAAGTGACCGCGGTCATCGAGCTGCGTGCGCGCTTCGACGAAGAGTCCAACCTGCAACTCGCCAGCCGTCTGCAAGCGGCCGGTGCCGTGGTGATCTACGGCGTGGTCGGCTTCAAGACCCACGCCAAGATGATGCTGATTCTGCGCCGCGAGGCCGGCGAGATTGTGCGTTACGCGCACCTCGGCACCGGTAACTACCACGCTGGCAACGCCAAGCTCTACACCGACTACAGCTTGCTGACCTCTGACGACGCCTTGTGCGAAGACGTCGGCAAATTGTTCAGCCAGCTGATCGGCATGGGCAAGACGCTGCGCATGAAGAAGCTGCTGCACGCGCCGTTCACCCTGAAAAAGGGCATGCTCGACATGATTGCCCGCGAAACCCAGTTCGCCGTTGAAGGCAAACCGGCGCACATCATTGCCAAGTTCAACTCGCTGACTGATCCGAAGATCATCCGCGCGCTGTACAAGGCCAGCCAGTCAGGTGTGCGCATCGATCTGGTGGTGCGTGGCATGTGCTGCCTGCGTCCGGGTATCGCCGGGGTTTCGCACAATATTCACGTGCGCTCGATTATCGGTCGCTTCCTTGAGCACACTCGAGTGTTCTACTTCCTCAATGGCGGCGAGGAGCAGATGTTCCTCTCCAGCGCCGACTGGATGGAACGCAACCTCGACAAGCGCGTCGAGACTTGCTTCCCGGTGGAAGGCAAGAAGCTGCTGACCCGGGTCAAGAAAGAGCTGGAGCTGTATCTGACCGACAACACCCACAGCTGGGGCCTGCAGTCGGACGGCCGCTACATCCGTAACACGCCAACCGGCAACCAGAACCCGCGCAGCGCGCAGGCGACGTTGCTTGAGCGTTTGGGTAGCCCGATTTTGCCGGTGAGCAGCTGAGGCCTTGAAAGTCAAAAGCCCCTCACCCTAACCCTCTCCCGGAGGGAGAGGGGACTGACCGCGTTGAATTTTCGAGCTACGCCGACCTGAACTATCGAGCCGGACTCAGGTTTGAATAACACGCAGATCGGCTCCCTCTCCCTCGGGAGAGGGCTGGGGTGAGGGGACGGTTCACCTCTGTCCTCAAGTCGAACCCAATAAAAAAGGCGATCCAGAAGGATCGCCTTTTTTATGCCCAACCGAGACTCAGTGAACCGTGAGCACAATCCCCACCCGCGTCAGCCAATCAGCCTCAAGCCCAAAGTCCGCCTGAGTCAGCTGATTCTCATCAAGCCAGTCCTGCGGAAACTCCACATCTAGGTTGTTGCCATTGGCATGCAGCACCACCTGCGGCATCGCCTGCGTACCACGGATGTGGTGGAACAGGATCGCAAAGCGCAGCAGCACGCAGAGGCGGATCAGCTTGTCGCCTTCCTCTCCAAAATCGGCAAACTTGTCCTTGGGGATGTTGCGGCGATGGCCGCGCACCAGCAGGGCGAGCATTTGCTGGTCTTCGCGAGAGAACCCGGCCAGATCAGAGTGTTCGATCAGATAGGCGCCGTGCTTGTGGTATTGGTAGTGGGCGATGTCGAGGCCGACTTCGTGCACTTTCGCCGCCCATCCAAGAAGTTCGCGCCAGATGCCGTCATCCAGTTGCCAATCAACAGCGACCTGGTCGAAGGCGTGTAGGGCTTTGCGTTCAACCCGTGCGGCTTGCTCCAGATCGACGTGGTAACGCTCCATCAACGAAGTCAGGGTACGTTCGCGCACGTCTTCGTGATGATGACGGCCGAGCAAATCGTAAAGCACGCCTTCACGCAGCGCGCCGTCGCAGTGATCCATGCGCTGCAATTCGAGGGCGTCGAAGATCGCTTCGAGAATCGCCAGACCGGCCGGGAAAATCGCCCGACGATCAGGTTTGATGCCGTCGAAATCGATCTTGTCGACATCGCCGAGCTTGAACAGCCGGCGTTTGAGCCAAGCCAGGCCTTCGGCGTTCACTTCGCCGGTGCCGTGCCCGCCGGCTTTCAGCGCCAGGCCGATGGCGCGGATGGTGCCCGAGGAGCCGATGGCTTCATCCCAGGTCAGGCGGTGCAGGGCGTGTTCAATGCTCATGATCTCCAACCGCGCCGCGGTGTACGCCTGAGCGTAACGGGCCGGGGTGATCTTGCCGTCCTTGAAATAGCGCTGGGTGAAGCTGACGCAGCCCATTTGCAGGCTTTCACGCAGCAACGGCTCGAAGCGCTGACCAATAATGAATTCGGTACTGCCGCCGCCAATGTCGGCGACCAGACGCTTGCCCGGGGTGTCGGCGAGGGTGTGCGACACACCCAGATAAATCAGACGCGCTTCTTCACGACCGGAAATGACTTCCACCGGGTGACCGAGAATTTCTTCGGCGCGGTGGATAAATTCTAGGCGGTTGCGCGCTTCACGCAGGGCGTTGGTGCCGACGATGCGCACGGCGCCCAGCGGCATACCGTTGATCAGTTGGGCAAACCTCTTGAGGCAGTCGAGGCCACGTTGCATCGATTCTTCACTGAGCTTGCGCTCGTCGTCGATGCCAGCGGCCAGCTGCACCTTTTCTCCGAGGCGCTCGAGAATGCGGATTTCGCCGTTCTGGGCCTTGGCCACGACCATGTGAAAGCTGTTCGAGCCCAGGTCGATTGCGGCGATCAGGGACAGATTCTTGGCTTGGGATTGCGACATGGTCAGGGGGTCTCGGTCGATAACCCCGACATCGTGCCACGATCAACGGCTGACGCCAACGCGCACGGTTCAAACCCTTGATTCAGCGCAGAAAGTCTGTGACCGCAGCGCGGCCGTTCGCGAGCAAGCTCGCTCCCACAGGGATCCAGGCTGGAACAGGATTTTGTGATTGACGCAAAACCCTGTGGGAGCGAGCTTGCTCGCGAAGGCGTCCGTCCAGACGCCTAGGCTCGTTCAGGCTATCGCTTCAACCGTACCAATGAAATTCGCCAGCTCCGCCGTCTGCGGATTGGCAAACAACACCTTTGGATCCCCCACCTCATGCACCTTGCCATGGTGCATGAACACCAGTTTGTCGCCGACCTCGCGGGCGAAGCGCATTTCGTGGGTGACCATGATCAGCGTCATGCCCTCTTTGGCCAGTTGTCGCACCACGGCGAGCACTTCGTTGACCAGTTCCGGGTCCAGTGCCGAAGTGATCTCGTCACACAGCAGCACCTTCGGCGACATCGCCAACGCCCGGGCAATCGCCACGCGTTGCTGCTGCCCGCCGGAAAGGCGATCCGGGAAAGCATCAAACTTTTCGCCCAGGCCGACGCGCTCGAGCATCGCGCGCGCCAGCTCGGCAGCCTTGGCCTTCGGTACTTTCTGCACCACTTGCGGGGCGAGCATGACGTTTTCGCCAACGGTCAGGTGCGGGAACAGGTTGAACTGTTGGAACACCATGCCGACCTTCTGCCGCAAGCTGCGCAGGTCGGCCCGGGCGGCGTCGAGGTATTCGCCGTCGACTTCGATCACGCCGTCATTGATCGATTCCAGACCATTAAGCGTGCGCAGCAGGGTGGATTTGCCCGAGCCGCTGCGGCCGATGATCGCCACCACCTGGCCTTCCTCGACGCTGAGGTCGATGCCTTTGAGTACATGGTGATCGCCGTAGTATTTATGCAGGGCGGAAATTCTAAGCAGAGGCATGCAGTCTCCTTTCCAGGTAGCGCGCACTGAGGGACAAGGGGTAGCAGAGCAGGAAATAGCCGAGGGCGACGAGGCCATAGACCATGAACGGTTCGAAGGTGGCATTGGCGAGCATGCCGCCGGTCTTGGTCAGTTCGGTGAAACCGATGATCGAGGTCACCGCGGTGCCTTTGACCACTTGCACCGAGAAACCCACGGTCGGCGCCACGGCAATGCGCAGCGCTTGCGGCAGAATCACGTAGCGCAATTGTTCCAGCGGATTCAGCGCCAGGCTTGATGAAGCTTCCCATTGGCCGTTAGGGATCGCCTCGACGCAGCCGCGCCAGATCTCCGCCAGATAAGCGCTGGTGAATAAGGTCAGAGCCACTGCCGCCGCCATCCACGGCGAAATCTCGATCCCGGCCAGCGCCACGCCGAAGAACACCAGAAACAGCTGCATCAACAGCGGCGTGCCCTGAAACAGCTCAATCCAGGTGCGAGCGAAACTGCTCGAAAAAGTATTTTTCGAGATGCGCATGATCAGGATTAGCAGCCCGACGATACCGCCGCCGATAAACGCTACCAGCGACAACGCCAGCGTCCATTGCAGACCGATGAGCAGGTTGCGCAGGATGTCCCAGAACGTGAAGTCGCTCATTGGCTGCTCCTGGAAATGTAGCGACGGCCGAGCCAATTGAGCAATTGGCGGATCAGCAGCGCCATGCACAGATAGATCAGCGTGGTCAGCGCGTAGGTTTCAAACGCGCGGAAGTTGCGCGACTGAATGAAGTTGGCGGCGAAGCTCAGCTCTTCGGTGGCGATCTGCGAACACACCGCCGAACCGAGCATGACGATAATGATTTGGCTGCTCAGGGCCGGCCATACCTTGCCCAGCGCCGGCAGTAGCACAATGTGGCGGAACGCCTCGAAGCGCGTCATCGCCAGCGCCGCTGCGGCTTCCAGTTGCCCGCGCGGGATCGCCTGAATCCCGGCGCGGATGATCTCGGTCGAATACGCACCGAGGTTGATCACCATTGCCAGCACCGCCGCCTGCCACTCGGAAATCTGCACGCCGAGGGACGGCAGGCCGAAGAAGATGAAGAACAATTGCACCAGGAACGGCGTGTTGCGGATCAACTCGACGTAGACGCCGAAAATCGCCGAGAACGGGCGAATGTTCCACGCCCGCACCAGCGCCCCGACGATGCCCACACTCACCCCGAGCAGTGCGCCGATGGCCGTTAGCTCAAGGGTAAACAGCGCCCCGCGCAGCAGCAGGTCGGTGTTTTCCACCACCGGCATGAAATCGAACTGATAAGCCATGAGGTTCTCCCGCGCAGTCGATCAGAGATCGGCCGGCAGCGGCTCTTTCAGCCAGGTCTGCGAATTCTTTTCCAGCGCGCCGTCGGTCTTGGCGGTGTTGAGGATGTCGTTGACCTTGGCCAGCAGCGCCGCTTCATTCTTGTTCACGCCAACGTAGACCGGCGAATCCTTGAGTTTCACTTTCAGCGCCGGCACGCGTTTCGGGTTCTTCTCGCTGATCGCGACCATCACCACGTTGCCGCTGGCGATCAGGTCGACCTGGCCGGCGAGGTACGCGGCAATCGTCGAGTTGTTGTCTTCGAAGCGCTTGATGGTCACGCCTTCGGGGGCGACTTTGCTCAATTCGATGTCTTCGATGGCGCCACGGGTGACGCTGATGGTTTTGCCCTTGAGGTCATCGAGGCTGGTGATCGCCGCGTCTGGTGGGCCGAACACGGCGAGGTAGAACGGTGCGTAGGCGCGGGAGAAGTCGATGACTTTCTCGCGTTCCGGGTTCTTGCCGAGGCTGGAAATCACCAGATCAACCTTGCCAGTGGTCAGGAACGGGATGCGGTTGGTGCTGTTGACCGGGGTCAGTTCGAGTTTGACCTTGAGCTGATCGGCCAGCAGTTTCGCCGTGTCGATGTCCAGGCCACGGGGTTTCATGTCCGGGCCGACCGAGCCGAACGGCGGGAAGTCTTGCGGCACGGCGACTTTCAGTGTGCCGCGTTTGACCACGTCGTCGAGACCGTCGGCGTGGGCGGGCGCCTGGCACAACAACAGGCCGGCAAACAGGGAAGCGAGGAGGGCGCTGTAACGCAGGGTCATGGACAATCTCCGGATCGGCGGGAAGTGTTTTCTGCGTTCGGACAGAGCACGGCCCGTGCCAATACGCGGCTTTCGTCCCGGCACGCCGCAGTTTCAGCGGGTTTGTTCGGTCTTACTGGTCTGAACAGTCAGGTTGTTTTTCGCACTGCGATAGCGCATCGGTTACGTTGGCCGAACCCCGCTGGGGCACGACTTGCCGGACTCGGCGAATAGCTTTACAACTAGCCGCACATTGGCTTGGCACGTCTGAAAAACCATGAATTCGATCTCCCGCGCCGTACCCGAAGTGGCGCTACAAGCGATCCGCAAACTGATCACCGAACAGGGTTTCGGCCCGGGCGATGCCTTGCCGTCGCAACGCGATCTGGCGCTGCAACTGGGCGTCAGCCGGGCGTCGTTGCGTGAGGCGTTGTCATCGCTGAGTGCGCTGGGTGTGGTCAGCATTCAGCCGGGCAAGGGTGTGTTTGTGCAATCGCCGGTGGACTTGTCGCGGGGCGAGCATGCTCCGGGCTGGCCGTTCGCGGCGCAGGCCTCACCGCTGGATATCTTTCAGTTGCGCTATGCGCTGGAAGGCTTTGCGGCGGGGCTGGCGGCGGTGACGTTGAGTACATTCGATCTGGATGCGCTGGAAGACAATGTCGCGGCAATGCGCGAGCAATTGCGTGGTGGCGACTTCGACGCGGCGGCGAAGCTGGACTTCGAATTTCACCGGCGAATCCTGCTGGCCAGCGGTAATCAGGCGATGCTGAGCATTCTCACCGCCAGCGCCGAGATCTTTCTGGAGAGCCAGAAGTTACCGTTCATCCGGGCCGAACGCGCCATGGAAACCTGGCAGGAGCACCGCAAGATCCTTCGCGCACTGGCCCGCCGTGCCTCGGGTGCCGCGCAAAAAGCCATGCAGGAGCATGTGCGCAACGCAGCCTTGCGCACCGGAATCGCCTTCATTGCTCCCGCCAGCGCGTGACTTGAGCTATACCCACACTCATGGGGCGCCATAGCAAGACTCAATCATCTGCGGCTTCCTGAACCGGAGCGGGGCGGATATGATGGGCCACGTTTTTTTGCTTACAACCTGGAGAATTCCATGAGCAGCGATCTTATCAAACACGTTAGCGACGCTAGCTTCGAAGCCGACGTACTCAAGGCCGAAGGCGCTGTACTGGTCGACTACTGGGCTGAATGGTGCGGCCCTTGCAAAATGATCGCTCCGGTTCTGGACGAGATTGCCGAGACTTACAAAGGCAAGCTGACCGTTGCCAAACTGAACATCGACGAGAACCAGGAAACCCCGGCCAAGCACGGCGTGCGTGGTATCCCGACGCTGATGCTGTTCAAGAACGGCAACGTTGAAGCGACCAAAGTCGGCGCCCTGTCGAAGTCGCAACTGGCTGCTTTCCTCGACGCCAACATCTAAGCGTCGCAGCAAAGTGCCTGAAAAAAAGCCCCGCAATTAGCGGGGCTTTTTGCGTATTCAGGGCTAGACGCTCCGAAATTCAGGTGGTACATTCGGCCCCGCACTGGTTTCTCCATTGCCCCCTGCTAGCCGTCGCCGACGCACTCCTTTTCGAATTAGTTCGCGATCCTGTCGCCTTCTCCGCGGCGCGGCCTCATTAAGCCAAAAGCTTAATTTCCCCCCCTCCATAAATGATTACGTCATTCCTATATGAATCTGACTGAACTCAAGCAAAAGCCGATTACCGACCTGCTCCAACTGGCCGAAGAAATGGGCATAGAAAATATGGCCCGATCGCGCAAGCAGGACGTGATTTTCTCCCTGCTCAAAAAGCACGCTAAAAGCGGCGAGGAAATCTCCGGTGATGGCGTGCTGGAGATTCTCCAGGACGGCTTCGGCTTCCTGCGCTCCGCTGACGCTTCCTACCTGGCCGGCCCGGACGATATCTACGTCTCGCCAAGCCAGATCCGCCGCTTCAACTTGCGCACCGGTGACACCATCGTTGGCAAGATTCGCCCTCCGAAGGAAGGCGAGCGGTATTTCGCTCTGCTCAAGGTCGACACGATCAACTTCGATCGTCCAGAGAACGCGAAAAACAAGATTCTCTTCGAGAACCTGACCCCGCTGTTCCCGACCGTGCGCATGAAGATGGAAGCCGGCAACGGTTCCACCGAAGACTTGACCGGTCGTGTGATCGACCTGTGCGCCCCGATCGGCAAAGGCCAGCGTGGTCTGATCGTTGCACCGCCGAAAGCCGGTAAAACGATCATGTTGCAAAACATCGCAGCGAACATCGCCCGTAACAACCCAGAAGTTCACCTGATCGTATTGCTGATCGACGAACGTCCGGAAGAAGTAACCGAAATGCAGCGCACCGTGCGCGGCGAAGTGGTTGCCTCGACCTTCGACGAGCCGCCGACCCGTCACGTCCAGGTTGCCGAAATGGTGATCGAGAAGGCCAAGCGCCTGGTCGAGCACAAGAAAGATGTGGTGATCCTGCTTGACTCCATCACCCGTCTGGCCCGTGCCTACAACACCGTGATCCCGAGCTCCGGCAAGGTATTGACCGGTGGTGTCGATGCTCACGCCCTGGAGAAACCAAAGCGTTTCTTCGGTGCTGCGCGCAACATCGAAGAAGGCGGCTCGCTGACCATTATCGCCACCGCGCTGGTTGAAACCGGCTCGAAGATGGACGAAGTGATCTACGAAGAGTTCAAGGGTACCGGCAACATGGAACTGCCTCTGGATCGCAAGATCGCCGAGAAGCGTGTGTTCCCGGCCATCAACATCAACCGTTCCGGCACCCGCCGCGAAGAGTTGCTGACCGCCGACGACGAACTGCAGCGTATGTGGATTCTGCGTAAGTTGTTGCACCCGATGGACGAAGTTGCAGCCATCGAGTTCTTGATCGACAAGCTGAAAACGACCAAGACCAACGACGAGTTCTTCTTGTCGATGAAGCGCAAGTAACACGAGCGCTGTTCAAAAAAACGCCCCGAAAGGGGCGTTTTTTTTTGCTCTGAATTAATTGTGTCTGGATTGAAATGTAGGCTGCTGATAACTTTCGCGCCTTCAGGGACTCTGTATCCAAAAGAAGAAAGGTTTTTCATGCACACGTTTGGCAATCGCCGTGATATCGATGGATTACGGGCTCTGGCGGTTATTCCCGTCGTTCTGTTTCATTTCGGATTCAATACATTCAGTGGCGGCTTTGTCGGGGTCGACGTCTTTTTCGTCATTTCCGGCTTCCTGATCACCACCATCCTGTTCCGTGAAATCAGTGCACAGCGTTTCAGCTTCATTGATTTTTGGGGGCGCCGAGCCCGTCGCATCCTTCCTGCGTTGACCGTAGTCGTGGCGGCGACACTGGCATTGGGCTGGCTGTTGCTGACGGCCAAGGACCTTTCCGAACTGGGGCGCACGATTCGTTATCAGTCGTTGTTCATCTCCAACATCCTGTTCATGCGCGAAGACGGCTACTTCGCGCCGGCGTCGGAGCTCAAGCCACTGCTGCATACCTGGTCGCTGGCGGTGGAAGAGCAGTACTACATCTTCTTCCCGCTGATGATGGTGTTGCTGATGCGCTATGTCCGGCATTGGCGCTGGATGCTGTTCGCCGTGCTGCTGGTGTCGTTCGGCCTGAACATCGTCTATATCGAGCGCAGGCCCGAATTCGCGTTTTTCTCGTTGCCTACCCGCGCCTGGGAGCTCCTGTGCGGGGCAATGCTTGCGGTAATACCCGCGCCGAAGCAGCCCGTACGACCATGGCTTCGTCAGTCGGTCGGGCTGGCCGGATTGGCCGCGGTGCTGGTGGCGATCTTCACGTTTGACAAGTCCACAGTGTTCCCGGGCTGGGCAGCATTGCTACCGGTTTTGGGCACGACGGCAATGATCTGGTCGGGCGCGCAGGGCGCGACGTGGACCAGCCGGCTTTTGAGTGTGCAAGCCTTGGTGTGGATCGGCCTTCTTTCCTATTCCCTCTACCTGTGGCATTGGCCGGTCTACGTGTATGCCAACGCGATCTCCATCGACGGCATCCAGCCTCTGGAGGCGCTTGGCTGGATGGCCTTGGCGCTGGGCCTGGCGTGGTTGAGCCTGCGCTATATCGAACTGCCGTTCCGTGAAAAACGTGTATTTGCCAGCCGTAACTCGGTGTTGATCGGCGGTCTGGTGTCGATCACCGTTCTGGCGATCACCGGCTCGGCGATTCGCTCGGCAGACGGCGTCCCACAGCGTCTGAGCGGCAAGGCGCTGGAGTATGCGCAGTCCCGGGAGTGGAACGCCGGGCAGTCGAAATGCATGCACTTGAGCACAGACAAGGCACTGACCAAGTCCTGTCTGGTGGGTGGCGATCCGGAGACTGGGGCGACAAAGTTGTTCTGGGGTGACAGCCACGCCGCGGCGTTGTTGCCGGCGATCGAAGGCAATACCGGGAGCAATGTCCAGCCGGCGTGGCTGTACAGCTTGACGGGTTGCCCGCCGATTATCGACGACAGGCTGCGCCAGCAGTGCAAAGACTTCAACAAGCGCAACATGGAACGGGTCATCAGTCTGGGCATCAAGGACGTAGTGCTGGCAGCGAACTGGAGTCTGTACGTTTACGGTCGAGAGGATGGCGACGGCGACAGACAGTTCCTGCTTGATCGCAAAGACAACCCACGCCAGGCAGAGCAGCGCATGGCCGCCGCCATCAAGGCGCAAGTCTCCGAGTTGCGCGCAGCGGGAGTGCAAGTCTGGCTGTTCAAGGAAGTACCGTTGCAACACAAGAGCTTCATTGACCGTCTGACCAGTCTGGCGCGAATCGGTCGCTCGGCGGAAGGCCTTGGTCGCCCGCTTCAGGAACACTTGGCTCGTCAGCAGTTTTTCACGTCGCTGTTCAGCTCGATGAGTGCCGCCGATTCCGGTGTGCATGTCATCGACCCGACGCCGCTGATGTGCAAGGACGGGTTGTGCGCCATCGATGTCGATGGCCACTCGCAGTACAAGGATGCGGATCATCTTTCGGACGTCGGCAGTGCCAGACTGAGCCCGTTGTTTGCGCCGCTGCTGCTGGGTACAAGCCACAATTGAGCGATGCCGGGCGCTGACGGGCTGCTGTTTGCCCGTCAGAGCAGGTAGGATGTACGCCTATTTTGAGGGTGCCATCGTCAATGAAATTCAAGGATCTTCGGGATTTCGTGCAGCAGCTTGAGCAGCGCGGAGAGTTGAAACGCATCCAGATTCCCGTCTCGCCGGTGCTGGAGATGACTGAGGTTTGCGACCGTACGCTGCGGGCCAAAGGCCCGGCGCTGCTGTTCGAGAAGCCGACTGGCTACGACATTCCGGTGCTCGGCAACCTGTTCGGCACCCCCGAGCGGGTCGCCATGGGCATGGGCGCCGAGTCGGTCAGTGAACTGCGCGAAATCGGCAAGCTGCTGGCCTTCCTCAAGGAGCCAGAGCCGCCGAAGGGCTTGAAAGACGCGTGGTCGAAACTGCCGATTTTCCGCAAGATCATTGCCATGGCACCGAAAGTCGTCAAAGACGCGGTGTGCCAGGAAGTGGTCATCGAAGGCGATGATGTCGATCTGGCGATGCTGCCGGTACAGACCTGCTGGCCCGGTGACGTCGGCCCGCTGATCACTTGGGGCCTGACTGTCACCAAAGGCCCGAACAAGGACCGCCAGAACCTCGGCATCTACCGTCAGCAAGTGATCGGCCGCAATAAGGTCATCATGCGCTGGCTCAGCCACCGTGGCGGCGCCCTCGACTTCCGCGAGTGGTGCGAGAAGCATCCAGGCCAACCGTTCCCCGTATCGGTGGCCCTCGGCGCGGACCCGGCGACCATCCTCGGCGCGGTCACGCCAGTGCCGGACAGTCTCTCCGAATACGCATTCGCCGGTCTCTTGCGCGGCAACCGCACCGAACTGGTCAAGTGCCGTGGCAACGACCTGCAAGTGCCGGCCACTGCCGAAATCATCCTTGAAGGCGTGATTCATCCGGGCGAAATGGCTGATGAAGGCCCCTACGGCGACCACACCGGGTATTACAACGAAGTCGACAGCTTCCCGGTGTTCACCGTCGAGCGCATCACCCACCGGATCAAACCGATCTACCACAGCACCTACACCGGCCGTCCGCCGGATGAGCCGGCGATTCTCGGCGTGGCGCTGAACGAAGTGTTCGTGCCGATCCTGCAAAAGCAATTCCCGGAAATCACCGACTTCTACCTGCCACCGGAAGGCTGCTCGTATCGCATGGCCATCGTGACCATGAAGAAGTCGTATCCGGGGCACGCCAAGCGCGTGATGCTGGGTGTTTGGTCGTTTTTGCGACAGTTCATGTACACCAAATTCGTTATCGTCACTGACGACGATATCAACGCCCGCGACTGGAACGACGTGATCTGGGCCATCACCACGCGCATGGACCCCAAGCGCGACACGGTGATGATCGATAACACGCCGATCGACTACCTCGATTTCGCCTCGCCGATCTCCGGCCTGGGTTCGAAAATGGGCCTCGATGCCACCCACAAGTGGCCGGGCGAAACCACTCGCGAGTGGGGTCGCGTCATCGTCAAGGACGACGCCGTCACCCAGCGGATCGATGCCATCTGGAATCAGTTAGGAATAGATTGATGCGTGTAACCCTGCAGCCCTCCGGAGCGGTACTTGAGATACGGCCCGGTGAGCGGATTCTCGATGGTGCGCGGCGCCTGGGCTTCGACTGCCCGCAAAGCTGCCGCAATGGCAATTGCCATGTGTGTGCGGCGCTGCTGGTAGAAGGCCGGGTTGAACAGGACGGCAAGGTGCGCGACCACGGTGAGTTCTACACTTGCATAGCCGAGCCGCTGGAAGACTGCATCGTGCTGTGGGATGGCGTGCTCGCGCTGGGAGAACTGCCGGTGCGCAGCCTGTCGTGTCAGGTCATCGAATGCCGGGACGTTGGCGGCGACACCTGGCGTGTGCGTCTGCGTGCGCCGGCCGGCAAGCCACCGCGCTATCACGCTGGGCAATATTTGATGATCGAGCGCGAGAGCGGCGAGAAGTCGGCGTTCTCCATGGCCTCGGCGCCGCACGGTGGGCGCGATCTGGAAATCCATGTGCTGGCGCGCGAAGCCAGTGCGTTGAGCCTGATCGAACAGCTGCAACGCAACGCGATGGTGCGCGTCGAACTGCCATTTGGTGACACGCACCTCGCCGAGTTGCCGGACGGGCCTCTGGTGCTGGTCGCCGCAGGCACTGGTATGGGCCAGATTCACAGCCTGATCGAACATTGCCGCGCCAATGGCTTCAAGCACCCGGTTCATCTGTACTGGGGCGTGCGCCGGCCGGAAGATTTCTACGAGATTGAACATTGGGACGAATGGCTCAAGCTGCCCAATCTGTTCTTGCACAAAGTCGTCAGCGACCAATGTGGCTGGGAAGGCCGCTGTGGGATGCTGCACGAGGCAGTTTGTGAGGATTTCCCTGATCTGAAGCCTTTGCACGTTTACGCCAGCGGCTCCCCGGCCATGGTTTACGGCACGTTGGATGCACTGGTCGAAGCGGGGATGGATGCCCATCAAATGCGCGCCGATGTATTCGCTTACGCACCGCGCTCTTGAACCGTGCGGTTGATTCGTTATAACTCTCTATATAGCCGATCGGTATTTATCGAATTGATTAAATGCCGCTAGGTTATATATCACTCAGGCAATCAATTAAGAATTGTGCCATGGCACTCAAATTGCCTTAAAACATATGTGCCTTATTGTTACAGCGGTGCGTTCTATTAAGTAATTCTTCACCCGCGGGGAGCTGAACGCTATTCGCCATGAGTGTTATTGAAAACGCTTTTCTGAACCTGGCTTACCCTCCGCGGCTCGATCTTGGGCCGCAGCTGACGCACGAACAACTTCTCGCTTCCATGCAATCGACCATGGCGCGCCACAAGGGCGGGCCGGTGTGGCTGTTTGCCTACGGTTCGCTGATCTGGCGGCCGGAATGCAATTCGGCGCAGCGCTTGCGCGGTCGCGTGCATGGCTACCATCGTGGGTTATACCTGTGGTCACACGAACATCGCGGCACGCCGGAAATGCCGGGGCTGGTATTCGGTCTGGATCGTGGCGGTTCGTGCAGTGGCTTCGCTTATCGCTTGCCCGAAGACGATCTGGACAGTGCGCTGTATGCACTGTGGAAACGCGAGATGCCGGTGCCGTCCTATCGCCCACACTGGCTCAACTGCCGGCTCGAAGATGGCAGTCAGGTTCAGGCGTTGGGATTTGTATTGGAGCGACACCTGCCCAGCTATGCCGGCAACTTGCCGGATCACGTGCTGAGCCAGGTGTTCGCAAGCGCTTGCGGGCGTTACGGTACCACTCGCGATTATGTCGAGCAGACCGCCCACGCCCTGCGCAGCCACGCCATGCCAGACCGAAATCTGGAGGCGCGGCTCAAACGCTGTAAATCACAGGTCGATCAAGCGACGACTTCGCGGCTTTGACTGGCGACTTGCTTGTGCCATAGCGTCGGGGCCAGGAAGGCCATCGCCAGCAGGCACGCGCTCACCAGCAAGACAAAACCGCCGTCCCAGCCGAAGTGGTCGACGGTGTAGCCCATCGCCGCACTGGCCGCGACCGAACCACCCAGATAACCGAACAGTCCGGTGAAACCCGCAGCGGTCCCCGCGGCTTTCTTCGGCGCAAGCTCCAGCGCCTGCAAGCCGATCAGCATCACCGGACCGTAGATCAGGAAGCCGATGGAGACCAGCGCGATCATGTCCACGGTCGGGTTACCGGCCGGGTTCAGCCAGTAAACCAGCGTTGCCACGGTCACCAATGCCATGAACACCATGCCGGTCAGGCCACGGTTGCCACGGAAGATCTTGTCCGACATCCAGCCGCACAGGAGCGTGCCAGGGATCCCCGCCCATTCGTAGAAGAAGTAGGCCCACGAGGTTTTATCCACGGTAAAGCCCTTGGCTTCCTTGAGGTACGTCGGCGCCCAGTCCAGTACGCCGTAGCGCAGCAGGTAGACGAAGACGTTGGCCATGGCGATGTACCAGAGCATTTTGTTGCGCAGCACGTATTTGACGAAGATTTCCTTGGCGCTGAATTCGTCTTCGTGGCTGGCGTCGTAGCCTTCCGGGTAGTCGTTCTTGTATTGCTCGATGGGCGGCAGGCCGACCGATTGCGGGGTGTCGCGCATGGTGATGAAAGCAAACACCGCCACGCCTAGCGCTACTGCCGCTGGCACGTAGAACGCCGCGTGCCAGTCATTGAACAGGCCCATGCCGAGCAGGAACAGCGGGCCTATCAAGCCGCCGCCGACGTTATGTGCCACGTTCCACACCGAGACCACACCGCCGCGCTCCTTCTGCGACCACCAGTGCACCATGGTCCGTCCGCTCGGCGGCCAGCCCATGCCCTGAGCCCAGCCGTTGATGAACAACAGAATGAACATCATGGTCACGCTGGACGTCGCCCATGGCGCGAAACCGAACACGAACATCACCCCCGCGGACACCAGCAGTCCGAAGGGCAGGAAGAAGCGTGGATTGGAACGGTCGGACACCAGGCCCATGAGAAATTTGGACAGGCCGTAGGAAATGGCGATGGCCGACATCGCCAGACCCAGATCGCCACGGCTGTAGCCCTCGTCGATCAGGTACGGCATGGCCAGGGAGAAGTTTTTGCGTAGCAGGTAATAACCCGCGTAGCCAATGAAAATGCCAGCGAATATCTGCCAACGCAGGCGTCGGTAGGTGCTGTCTATTTGTTCTTCAGGCAATGGAGCCTGATGTGCGGCAGGACGAAAGAAAGCAAACATTCAAGAGCTCCAGATTTCTTGTTTTGACTGCGGATGCGAATGTTACAGTTTCGTTACCGAAAATAGCACCGGTTCGCATCCAGCAAAAAGGGGAAATGTTGGAAATCGCGCGTTCCTTTACGAACCTGTCGCTCAGCTGTAAGAACAAGGCGTTTTTGTCGCGATTGGAGGCTTGTGTCTTAGACTCGGCTCAGTAATCCCGCCTGATTCAGCAGAGATAGACGATGGCTCCGAAGTTTCGCAGGTTATTGCCGAGGTTGTTGATGGTGGCCGTCGTCGCGGCTTCGGTATTGGCGTTGTGTTTTGTCCAGAGCTCTGCGGCTCCGGGCTTGCGCAATGTCACGGTGTTGATCGTTCGTCATGCGGAAAAACCCGATGTCGGCAGGGAGCTCAATGCCCGTGGCGAACAGCGCGCCGCTGCGTATGCCGACTATTTCGATCCGCTGAAACTGGATGGTCAGGCCCTCACGCCGCAGCGGCTGATCGCTGCCGCGGACAGCGCCGAAAGCGTCCGCCCTCGTCAAACATTGATCCCGCTGTCCCAGCGCCTGCAATTGCCGATTGAACAACCCTTTGCCAATAGTAAGGTCGAACAACTGGTGAGTCTGCTGCGCGAGAAAAATCAGGCGAAAACGCTGCTGATCGCCTGGCACCACGGCCATATCAACAAACTGATCGCAGCGTTCGGCGGCGATGGCCCGGCCCTGATCGGCCAGCCGAAGTGGTCAGTGGATGTTTACGACTGGCTGATCGTTTTGCGTTTTGACGACAACGGCAAACTCATCGAGTCGCGCAGCCAGAAGATTCAGGAGCACCTGTTGCCGGGCGATGTTGCGGGGTAGCCCGGCAGTTAAAGGTTCTTGCTGATTTCAGCGAACCTGCACCACAACCTTGCCCACAGCCTTGCGCTGGCCAAGATCATTGATCGCTTGCGCCGCATTGCTCAGTGGATACACCTGCGACACCAGCGGTTTCAACTTGCCCTCGGCAAACCAGCCGAACAGTTGCTGGAAGTTCGCCGCGTTGTCCTGAGGCTGGCGCTGGGCGAAGGAGCCCCAGAACACGCCGAGTACCGCTGCGCCTTTGAGCAGGGCGAGGTTGACCGGCAGTTCGGGAATGCGTCCGCTGGCAAAGCCGACCACCAGCAAGCGTCCGTTCCAGGCGATGGCGCGGATGGCCTGGTCGAAGAGGTCGCCGCCGACCGGGTCGTAGATCACGTCGGCACCCTGGCCGTCGGTGAGGCGTTTGATTTCTTCCTTGAGGTTGGTTTCGCTGTAATTGATCAGTTCATCGGCGCCGGCAGCCTTGGCCACAGCCAGTTTTTCTGCGCTGCTGGCAGCGGCGATGACCCGCGCGCCCATGGCTTTGCCGATTTCCACGGCCGCCAGTCCGACACCGCCGGAAGCGCCCAGCACCAGCAGGGTTTCGCCGGGCTGAAGGTTGGCGCGCTGCTTGAGCGCGTGCATCGAGGTGCCATAGGTCATGCTGAATGCAGCGGCGATGTTGAAGTCCATCGACGGCGGAATCGGCAGCACGTTATAACCCGGCACCGCGACCTGCTCGGCGAAGCTGCCCCAGCCCGTCAGGGCCATGACCCGGTCGCCGACTTTCAGATGGCTGACCTTTTCGCCGACGACGCTGACCACGCCGGCCGCTTCACCGCCCGGCGAAAACGGGAAGGGCGGCTTGAATTGGTATTTGCCCTCGATGATCAGCGTGTCCGGGAAGTTGACCCCGGCGGCGTGTACGTCCAGCAGGATTTCGTTCTTCTTGGCGACAGGACTGGCGACGTCTTCCAGCACCAG
>NZ_JBIWAL010000039.1:0-51011 GCF_044760045.1 Pseudomonas sp. NPDC098747
AACGAAGTTGGCGAAGAAGCTGTTCGTCGTTTCAAGAAGGGCGACGAGCTGGACACCGTTATCCTGTCGGTTGACCCAGAGCGCGAGCGCATCTCCCTGGGTATCAAGCAGCTGGAAAGCGACCCGTTCTCCGAGTACGTCTCGGTTAACGATAAAGGCGCAATCGTTACTGGCACCGTGAAAGAAGTTGACGCCAAAGGCGCCATCATCGTTCTGGCCGACGATATCGAAGCGACTCTGAAAGCCTCCGAAATCAGCCGTGACCGCGTTGAAGACGCGCGCAACGTTCTGAAAGAAGGCCAGGAAGTAGAAGCCAAGATCATCAGCGTTGATCGCAAGAGCCGCGTAATCCAGCTCTCGATCAAGTCGAAAGATGACGCTGAAGAGAAAGAAGCTATCCAGAGCCTGAAAGCCGCTCCGGAAGGCGAAGCAGCTGACACCACTATGGCGGCACTGCTGCGTCAAGCAATGGCTAAACAGAACTGAGTTCTGTCTAACCATTAAAAAGGGCGACTTCGGTCGCCCTTTTTTGTGCCTGCGATTTGATGAAAAGAGATCGCGTGCGGGAGTGTCGGGCGCCGTGGGTGAAACCAATTGTATTTCCTGGCTGTCTGTTTCTTTAATCGGATCAATCGCCTATTCGCGACTAAGCTTGGTCTTAACTGCGTAGTCGTCGGGCTGCAGCCTGGCATAAGGAAATGGATGAACAAGTTTATTGTCTTCATGGCAGTGCTGGCGTTGGCGGGCTGTACCACGAGTGCCAAGACACATGCTGTGCGTGGCGTCAGTGGTATAGAGGTCGATTGTTCTGGATTGGGTTCTGGTTGGGAGAGGTGTCAAAAGCGTGCAGCGAAGGAGTGCAAGGGGGCAGGCTACAAAGTGATTACACGATCCGACGATGCCAAAGATGAGGATGAATACCCGTTCGGCTTCAACCCTGCGGGCATGGTGACTCGAACCATGTTGGTGATCTGTCGCTAATCTCGCGCTGATCCGGTTTGGTGTTGATGCCCTGAAAATGGGCGTTTCGATGCGGAGGAATATATGTCAATCCATGGGCTGTTCAAAATCTTCGGGGCGTGCTAAAACCTTTCAAGCGCTGATCTAGCTGCTTGAAAAAGAAGGGAAAAATATGACGAAGTCGGAGTTGATCGAACGAATTGTCACCCATCAAGGGCTGCTCTCATCCAAGGATGTGGAGCTGGCCATCAAGACCATGCTTGAACAAATGTCCCAATGCCTGGCTACCGGTGATCGCATCGAGATCCGCGGGTTTGGCAGCTTCTCCCTGCACTACCGCGCGCCGCGCGTAGGTCGCAATCCGAAAACCGGTCAGTCCGTCAGTCTGGACGGCAAGTTCGTTCCGCATTTCAAGCCTGGAAAGGAACTGCGAGATCGGGTCAACGAAGAAGAGGAGGAGGGGGTTTGATTGTTACCGTACTCAAATGGACTGCGCATGCGTAATCTAAAACGCATCCTGTTGGCCGTGCTTATTCTCGTGCTGGTAATGGCAGTGCTCGCCTTCGTTCTGGATAACCAGCAATCAGTTTCATTGCTGTTTCTTGGCTGGGCGGGGCCGCAACTTCCGGTGTCAGTGGTTCTCGTGCTGGCGTTGCTGATCGGTATGTTGATCGGACCGGTTCTTGGCTGGTTTCTGGGGCGTACGTCCAGAACTAACCGCAAGCGCCTGGACTGACATCGGCGTAAAGCAAACCGCGATCCAGACTTTGGCCACAGCTTGTCTATATCCATTAGTAAAACGTTCATTAAGCTGTAAAATGCTGCGCTTATCCGATACTGGCAGATTCCCATATCGGTTCAGACTGACATCGTCAGAAGCCACGGCTGAAATGATGGCTTTTGCATTCATGGATTAGACAGCGCTCGCTCGACGGCCCTGTCAGCAACTCAAGGGTATGTTTTCGCGTGAAAATTCTAGTAACCGGCGGCGCCGGGTTTATCGGTTCCGCAGTGATCCGTCACATCATCTCCAATACTTCCGACGCAGTCATCAACGTCGATAAGCTGACGTATGCTGGTAACCTTGAGTCGCTAGCCGAGGTCAGCGGTGATTCGCGCTACGTATTTGAGCGCGTTGACATCTGTGATCGTGACCAAATCGACCGTGTCCTGCGTGAGCACCAACCGGATGCAATCATGCACCTGGCCGCAGAATCGCATGTCGATCGCTCGATCACTGGTCCGTCCGAGTTTATCCAGACCAATATCATCGGTACTTACACTCTGCTGGAAGCAGCCCGCCAGTACTGGTCGGTGCTGGATGACACCCGCAAAGCTGCTTTCCGCTTTCACCATATTTCGACTGACGAAGTTTACGGCGACCTTGAAGGTCCGGAAGATCTATTCACCGAAACCACTCCTTATCAGCCAAGCTCGCCATACTCGGCCAGCAAGGCAAGTTCCGATCATCTGGTTCGCGCGTGGGCTCGTACCTACGGTCTGCCAACTCTGGTGACGAACTGCTCGAACAACTATGGCCCTTGTCACTTCCCCGAGAAGTTGATCCCGCTGATCATTCTCAATGCGCTGGAAGGCAAGCCGCTGCCGGTCTATGGCAAAGGCAATCAGGTTCGTGACTGGCTGTATGTCGAAGATCACGCTCGTGCGTTATACAAAGTCGTCACTGAAGGCGTGATTGGTGAGACTTACAACATTGGTGGTCATAACGAAAAGCAGAATATCGAGGTGGTTCACACACTTTGCGCTTTGCTTGATGAGTTGCGCCCTGAGTCTGTACATCGTCCACACGCAAGCCTGATCTCCTACGTTCAGGATCGCCCGGGCCATGACCAGCGCTATGCAATCGACGCGAGCAAAATCCAGCGTGAGCTGGGCTGGACGCCGGAGGAAACCTTTGAGACTGGTATTCGCAAAACCGTCGAGTGGTACCTCACCAACACTGAATGGGTAGAGCACGTCAAAAGCGGTAGCTATCAGCAGTGGATTGATCAGAACTACGCAGATCGCTCGAACAAGGCATGAAAATTCTTTTGCTGGGCAAAAACGGTCAGGTAGGTTGGGAGCTGCAGCGCTCCCTCGCTCCGCTTGGCGAGCTGATAGCGCTTGATCGCCATGCCGTTGATGGTTTGTGCGGTGATTTAGCCAACCTGGATGAGTTGCGCGCAACTATCCGGAAAGTCCAGCCTGATGTCATTGTCAACGCAGCAGCCTACACGGCAGTCGACAAGGCTGAGTCGGAGACGGATCTTGCTCACCGTGTGAACAGTCAAGCCAGCGAGCTCATGGCCGAGGAAGTGGCGAGTCTGGGGGGGTGGCTGATTCATTACTCCACCGATTATGTTTTCAGTGGACAAGGCTCGACGCCGTGGCAGGAAACCGACGCAGTCGCGCCGGTGAATCACTACGGTTCGAGCAAGCTGGCGGGAGAGCAAGCCATCAGTGCGTCGGGTTGCAAGCACCTGATCTTTCGCACGAGCTGGGTGTATGGCGCACGTGGCAACAACTTTGCCAAGACCATGCTTCGTCTGGCGACGGATCGAGACACGCTGAACGTTATCGCTGATCAGATCGGCGCGCCGACGGGGGCTGACCTGATTGCCGACGTGACGGCCCTGGCCATCCGCCAAGTCATGCAGCGTCCCGAGCTGTCGGGTTTGTACCATCTGGCAGCCAGCGGCGAGGTGTCCTGGCATGGTTACGCAAGCCATGTGATCGCATTCGCAAAACACAACGGCGAGCAACTCGCCGTCAAGAACGTCAACCCGATCGATACCCCTGCTTACCCGACACCCGCACGTCGTCCTCTGAATTCAAGATTGAATACTCAGAAGCTGCGCGACAACTTTTCTCTACACTTGCCGGATTGGCAAAGTGGTGTAACCCGAATGCTTAGGGAAGTTCTGAACAAATGACTACGACAAATCGTAAAGGCATCATCCTCGCAGGCGGCTCGGGCACGCGTCTCCATCCGTTGACTCTTGGCGTGTCCAAGCAAATGTTGCCGATCTACGACAAACCGATGATTTTTTATCCGCTGTCCGTGCTGATGCTGGCAGGTATGCGTGAAATACTCATCATTTCTACCCCGGAAGATCTGCCTTGTTTCCGCAAGTTGCTGGGCGACGGTAGCCTCTACGGAATTAAACTTACTTATGCCGAGCAGCCTACCCCTGATGGTTTGGCGCAAGCGTTCATCATTGGTGAAGAGTTCATCGGCAATGATCCTTGCTGCTTGATACTTGGCGATAACATCTTTTACGGTCAGCACTTCTCGGACAATCTGCGTTCGGCCAGTGTTCAACAACAGGGTGCTACTGTCTTTGGGTACCACGTTTCCGATCCCGAGCGTTTCGGGGTTGTTGAATTTGACGAGTCGGGTCGTGCTCTGAGCATCGAAGAAAAACCGCTGAAGCCAAAGTCCAACTATGCGGTCACAGGATTGTATTTCTATGACAACGATGTGGTGGAAATCGCCAAGAGCATCAAACCTTCGGAGCGCGGAGAGCTAGAGATCACTGATGTGAACCGAGCATATCTGGAGCGCAAAACACTGAAGGTTGAGATGCTCGGTCGTGGATTTGCATGGCTGGATACCGGGACTCACGATTCGTTGCTGGAGGCCAGCCATTTCGTGCATACAATCGAGCAACGTCAGGGGCTGAAAGTCGCGTGCCTGGAAGAAATCGCATTTCACAACGGCTGGATCACTGCCGAGCAGTTGGGTGCGCAAGCTGAAGCTCTCAAAAAGACTGGATACGGGCAATACCTGCAAAAGTTGCTGGACGCGCCTTCTCATTAAGAGAGGGTATTCTCCTTTTCGAACGGCAACGTTCCAACCGGTTTAACAGGATTGGTATGCCAGTAAGACTTCCCAGGGTTGCGGTTTTGCTGGCTGCCTTTAACGGTATGCATTGGATCGAGGAGCAACTTGCCTCGATTCTCGAGCAGACTGCGGTTGATGTGACGGTATACATCAGTATCGATCCTTCATCGGACGGTACCGAGAACTGGTGCTACGAATTCGCTGCTGTTAACCCTGGTGTCGTCGTCTTGCCGCCAGCGGGCAACTTCGGCGGCGCGTCGCGCAACTTTTTCCGACTGATTCGAGACGTTAACTTCGACGGCTATGATTTTGTCGCATTCGCTGATCAGGATGACGTCTGGGATAAAGATAAGCTGTATCGGGCAATCCATATACTTCGAACGCAAAAGCTTGATGGCTACTCCAGCAACGTCATTGCCTTTTGGAGTAGCGGCAAAACGCATTTGATCGACAAGGCTCAACCTCAGGCGTCTTGGGACTATCTGTTCGAAGCCGCCGGGCCAGGCTGTACTTATGTTTTAGGTAATAAGCTTGCCGTCGAATTCAAGGCTGCGGTATGTGCCAATTGGCATCAAGTACAGGATATTGGTTTGCATGACTGGTATTGCTATGCGTTCGCCAGGAGTAATGGTTTTCGGTGGTACACCGATCCCGTGCCTTCTATGAAGTATCGTCAACATGAGAGCAATCAGGTCGGCGCCAACGTCGGGATCAACTCGCTATTGATGCGCTATAAAGCCATTCACGATGGTTGGTGGTTTTCTCAAGTAAAGCTGATTGCCGCTCTAGTGGGCAAGCGCGAGGATCCATTCGTTCGCCCTTGGTTTCGACTGGAGCGCCGACAATTGATCGCTCTCTCATTAAAGGCTTGGAATTGCCGCCGGCGTGTACGCGACAAGGTGTTTTTTTTCCTTATTTGCTGGGCCACAGCAATAATCGGGAAAAAAGTTGAATGAATAAACGGCAAGTTTTGGTGACTGGCGGAAGTGGTTTTGTGGGTGAAGCGGTATTGCTTCGTTTGTTGCTCGACCGTAAATATGTGCCCGTAGCCGCCGTCCGTGGTAGTTTGCGTTTGTCTGGTCTTTGCCGGGTCGTACCTTTTTCGCTCGGTGATACTTCAGAATTGCCCGCACTGGACGACGTTGCAGTAGTGGTTCATTGTGCTGCGCGCGTTCATGTGATGAATGAGGTAGCGCAGGATGCTTTGGCGGAGTTTCGGAAGATCAACGTCGATGGCACAGCGGCTCTCGCGCGCAAAGCTGCAGAGGCCGGTGTCCGGCGTTTCATTTTTATAAGCTCGATCAAGGTGAATGGTGAGCGCACATCTGAAGCCGCTCCCTTCCGATATGACGACGTTCCTGCTCCCCAGGACCCTTACGCTCAATCCAAGCATGAAGCCGAACAGATTTTGCTGGAGATCAGTCGAGAGACTGGTATGGAAGTGGTGATCATTCGTCCACCGCTGATTTACGGTCCCGGCGTCAAAGCGAATTTTTTGAGTATGATGAATTGGCTTAGCAAGGGAGTTCCACTTCCTTTTGGAGGCATCGCCAATCAGAGGAGCTTGGTTTTCGTTGGTAATCTTGCCGATTTGGTTGTGCTGTGCGTAGATCACCCTGCGGCGGCGGGTAATACGTTTTTGGTCAGTGATGGCGTCAGTTTTTCGACTACACGATTACTTACAAGTATCAGTGAAGCTCTCGGGCGTGCCACATATCTCGTTCCAGTTCCGTCGTGCCTTCTAAAAGGTATGTTGTTTTTGATTGGGAGGCGGGTAGTTGCCCAGCGCTTGTTTGATTCGCTCGAAGTTGATATTTCGCGAACCCGAACTGTTCTCGGATGGTCTCCACCCGTGAGTGTTGAGCGCGCAATTCGTCGAACCGTAGCTCAATATCTGGATGCTCAAAAAAAATGATATTTTCTGGATTTTTGTTAACGGTGTTCGTCGCTTCTTTAATGCTGACCTACGCGCTCCGGCAGTATGCTTTGGCCAACAGTCTGATCGACATCCCTAATTCACGAAGTTCTCATTCCATTCCGACTCCTCGAGGCGGCGGCGTGGCCATCGTCGTCTCGTTCCTGATTGCGTTGCCTGTATCGTACAAACTGCAATTGGTTGATTTTCCGACCATGATCGGGTTATGCGGTGCAGGTGGACTGGTTGCGATGTTAGGTTTTGCTGATGATCATGGGCACATTGCCGCTCGTTGGCGACTCGTCGGCCATTTTGCGGCGGCCGGCTGGGCATTGTTCTGGCTGGGTGGCGAAGCTCAGATTTCCCTGGTTGGTTATTTGATCGGTTTGAACTGGATTACAGGAATCTTGCTTGCGGTCTACCTGGTCTGGATGCTCAACCTCTACAACTTTATGGATGGCATTGACGGGTTGGCAAGTGTTGAGGCTATCTCGGTCTGCCTTTGTGCATGTCTGGTTTATTGGGTCAGCGGTTATTACGCTCTGATGTGGACTCCTTTTCTGCTGGTAGCCTGTGTTGCTGGATTTCTATGCTGGAATTTTCCTCCTGCGCGAATCTTCATGGGGGATGCCGGTAGTGGTTTTCTAGGCCTGATGGTAGGACTGTTAGCAATTATTTCGTGTAGCAAGATGCCTGATTTGCTGTGGTGCTGGCTCATACTATTGGGCGTATTTATAGTGGACGCGACTTGGACTCTCTTGCGACGTCTTGCTCGGGGGGACAGGATCTATGAAGCGCATCGTAGCCACGCTTATCAGTATGCCTCTCGGCATCATGGTAGCCACAAGACAGTCGTGTATGCCGTCCTGGCAATAAATCTGCTTTGGCTCACTCCGCTCGCCGTCATGACCGCTATCGGTTTGGTCTCAGGGGTGCTAGCGCTTGCCATTGCCTACATTCCGTTGATATTAGGCGCAATCAAATACAAGGCCGGAGTGCCGGAAGCATCAGGGCCGGGGATTAATTAATTTTCCCAGATCATCCGATTTCGCTGTCTCTCCGGCCGGCCCTCCTCTATTTCACGCGCCGCTTTGGCTCTTTGCGAAGATGGAGATGCGGGAAGACGAAGCGCCTGCGATCCGATCTGAAGAGTATCAACAGCAGACGTACACTTTCTTGCTGGAATCAAAAAAATAAACAATTGTGTGCAGATTTGGATTTGCTGAATAATGCGCACCTTCAAGTCAACGGCAGGTTACCAATCGGAACAATGCCTTGAAATTTGCGCTCAAGCGATGAGCAGTCTGATTGGTTGACAGAGAAAGACTCGTTTTTAAAGGATAAATTGCTCGATATGAGGACTTCGAAAAAGTCGCTATTCACACGTTTTCTGGCAGGGTTGCGCCTGTCGTTTTCTAACCCGAAGGCAGTTCTCCGGCCTGTGTATCAACGATTCCCTTTTTTGGCGAGTATTCGGGTAAGAGTAAGGGTTTTCTTTCGGATCGCTCGGACCAGGCTTCTTGTCCTCGTTAACTCCAAAAATAACCTCGTCGCCCTACAGGCGTTGACGGAAAAACGGTTCTCCCATGTCTTTTCTAAAGTCAAGCTCGGCGAGCATCTGGTCATTGATATATCGATCGTCACTTATAACAGTTCGAAGTGGGTTGACGATTTTTTTGAGTCGTTAAAACGGCAAAGTTATCCGTGTGAGAAACTGAATCTTTTTTTTGTCGATAATGGCTCCGTAGACCATACGGTCGAAAAGCTTGAGCACTGGCAAAGAGAACTCGTTGGCAAGGTCGGTGGGTTTCATATACTGCGTGGAGAAAATGTCGGGTTTGGTGCAGGGCATGATCGTGCGATTGCCCAAGGCCGGGCGGATTATTTTCTGGTTAGTAATATAGATATCCAATTGTCCGATGATGCAATTGAACAGATAGTTGCTCATGCTGTTTCGCATGGTCAAAACGACGTCGCCTCATGGGAAATGAGGCAAGCTCCTTTTGAACACCCGAAATATTATGATCCTGTCACGCTGGACACTAACTGGTCTTCTCATGCTTGCATCCTTATCAGGCGTGATGCTTATTTGCGTGTTGGCGGTTATGAGAGTCAGATTTTTATGTATGGTGAAGATGTTGAGCTGTCTTACCGGTTCAGGTCTTTTGGTTATCGGCTTAAATACTGTCCTTCCGCCGTTGTATTTCACTACACCTATGAGCACGAAAACCAGGTCAAGCCTCTTCAGTATGTCGGAAGCACTCTGGCGAACGCTAATATCAGATTTCGTTATGGTTGCTTTTTCGATAAAGTCGGAGGTCTCGCGCTTCAGATTTTGTTGATGCTCCGACCACAGGTGTACCCTGGCTCACGCCTCCATTTAACGAAGAATATTCTTCGTCTAGTGAAAACAGCGCCCCATTTTCTCAGAGGTAAAGGACCTGAGAAAGCGGTCAAACATCCGTTCAGAGGGTTTGACTATGAAATGATCAGAGATGGAGCTTTCTGGAAGGTTGGTGGCCCTCTCGTTGAGCAACCTCTGATTACGATTGTCACTCGGACCTATCGAGGGAGAGCAGAGTTTCTCAGGCAATCAATAATGTCGGTCATCAATCAGACTTACCAGAATATTGAACTGATTGTTGTCGAGGATGGCGGGCGGACAATGCAAGCTCAGGTGGAAGAGGCTTCATTGTTATGGGGGGCAAGTGTGCGATTCTTTGGTTTGGAAAAGGTCGGGCGCTCTGTAACTGGAAATTATGGTCTTGAAATGGCCTCGGGAAAATATTGTATGTTCCTGGACGACGATGACCTGCTTTTTCCTGATCACGTCGAAGTTCTTTTGGATGCTCTTTTGAAAGACCAGCAAGCAGTTGCCGCTTACTCTCTGGCCATGGAGGTAGGTACCGTGATCGACGAGGCTAGTGGGCGGTATGTCGAGGTGAGTTACGAAACGAATGCTGCCTATAAGCAGGAGTTCGATTACGAGACTCTGCTTGATCATAATTACATACCGATTCAGTCTATACTGTTCAAGCGTGACCTGTTTGTGGAACGAGGCGGTTTCGAAACCGATATGAGTAATCTTGAAGATTGGAATCTTTGGTTGCGTTATGGCTATAAGAACCATTTTTGTTATGTTCCGAAGACTACTTCCTTATTCAGGACGCCTGCGGATCCGAGCGTGAGAGTCGGGCGTCATAAGCAACTCCATGATGCCTATTACACAGCGAAGAGTCGTGCAGTGGCATCTTGTGCGGGCTATGAGTAACTTCTGTTTTTTTTCTTATGACTCTCCGGAAAAAGCTGCCTGCTCAGGCAAATGCCAGTCAGCCTAGCTGACTGGCATTTTTCTTTATGATCGGGTACTTCGATGATTTCAAGCGAGAAGGCTCAGCTGATTGGCAATAGCCTGTTCAGGCGGCTTTTTTGCTGTTGCTGCTGCAAAGGCTCGGCGGAGTAGGGGGCACGCCACAGTTTTAGGCTGTCGGGCTTGGATTTCTGGCAGCATCGCCAACGCTCGGTAGCTCAGCGCATTTTCGCTTTGGATGTCGACGTGATGCGTGGGAAATTTCGTGATTCTGCGTGAGTTTGAATGTTATCATCCGCCAGAATATTGGCTTGAAGACGTCTGCTCGGAGAGCTGAGCTAGCCGACCAGCTTGCGAAAATGCAGCATGGGCCTATTGGATATCTGGCGAGTCATCGGTTGATTTTAGCTCCCTCTATATTCGAGATGGCGGTCCGGGGTGCACAGCTTGTTCCTCATTCGACGTGGTCGCACAGGTTTTCGAAGATCTGGCTGCACGTCTCATTATTTTTTTGTGTCCCGTGCTACCCACGCACCAATCCCATGGCCGGTCTGATTTCGGCGATAATGGGCTCCGCAAATTTTAAGGAGCTGCGCTTCTATTGAATGGAACTCACCGACTTTGTAAGACAACTCATAGGCTTGTCTCGCGCCTTCTGTAGAAAAATGCGATATTTTTCCAGAGTGCTTCGCTTTTCATTATCGGATATGACCCCTTCGCTTTCGGCCCATGATGGCCGCTGGTACGTATTTTTTTGTTGAGGCTTTTGTTTGATGCGCCGATTTTCTGCCAATCCATTGGAAATGTTCGCCAGTCTCTGGCGCAATACTGCCCTGATCAAAGCATCAACGATCCGCGAGGTGCTTGGGCGATACCGCGGCTCGGCGATGGGGTTGCTTTGGTCGTTCTTCAATCCGTTGTTGATGCTTGCGGTTTATACCTTCGTCTTCAGCGCGGTACTGCGTGCCCGATGGAGCGTGGATAGCGATTCGAAGACTGAGTTCGCGCTGATTCTGTTTGCAGGGCTGATCATTTTCAACTTGTTCTCCGAGTGCATTAACCGGGCGCCCGGCTTGATTCTCGGCAAGGTCAATTTCGTAAAAAAAGTGGTTTACCCCCTAGAGATCCTACCCGTAGTGGTGCTGGGCTCAGCGTTGTTTCATGCTGCGATCAGTCTGGGCGTATGGTTCATCGCCTATGGGATTTTCTTCGGCGTGCCACACGCCACAGCCTTTTACCTTCCGCTGATCATCATTCCTTTCATCATGTTCATTATGGGGGTCAGTTGGGCACTCGCTTCCTTGGGAGTCTACCTACGTGATGTTTCACAATTCATAGGGATTTTGACTACCGTCCTGATGTTTTTGAGTCCGATTTTTTACCCTGCGACGGCACTTCCCGAGTCGTATCGTCACCTGCTTTATCTCAATCCGCTGACTCCAGCTATCGAGATGACTCGTGACGTTCTGTTCTGGGGCAAGTTGCCGGATTTTGAAGTATTGGGAATCTATTGGGTTGCCACGACGTGCATCGCATGGTTGGGTTTTGCCTGGTTCCAGAAAACACGTAAAGGATTTGCTGATGTCCTCTGAAGTCGCGATTAAGGTTGAGAACCTGAGCAAGTGCTACGAAATCTATGATCAGCCGCGTGACCGGCTCAAGCAATTTATCGTGCCTCGCCTGCAAGGCGCTGTGCATTTGAAGCGTAGTCAATTCTTCCGTGAATTCTGGGCTCTGCGCGACGTTTCTTTCGAAGTAAAGAAAGGGGAGACGGTCGGAATCATCGGTTGTAACGGCAGTGGTAAATCCACTCTGCTGCAGATGATCTGTGGCACGTTGAATCCCTCTTCCGGTACCGTGCAAACTAACGGGCGTATTGCAGCTTTGCTTGAGCTGGGGTCCGGGTTCGATCCAGAGTTCTCTGGCCGAGACAACGTTTACATGAATGCGGCCGTTCTCGGGGTGGCGAGGGAAGAGGTCGATCAGCGATTCGATGAGATCGCGGCTTTTGCGGATATTGGTACCTTTATTGAGCAGCCAGTAAAAAGCTATTCGAGCGGCATGGTCGTTCGACTGGCATTTGCGGTTCAAGTGATGATCAAGCCCGATATCCTCATCGTTGACGAGGCGCTTGCCGTAGGGGACGAAAAATTTCAGCGCAAGTGCTTTGCGAGAATGGAGGAGCTGAAAAACAACGGCACCTCGATTTTGTTCGTGTCGCACTCTGGGCCAAGCATTATCGAACACTGCGACAGAACCTTGTTGCTGGATCATGGTGTCCGTTTGATGTACGGCGCCGCTCCACAGGCAGTGAGAGCCTATCAAAAGCTCATCTATGCCCCTGAGACAGAGTACAAAAGACTCGTTGAGGCCTATTTGGCGGCTGATAAGTCCGGGGAGGATATTGATCTTCAGAAAGCGGTTGTCGAGCGATCGGTGAATTCCAGCGAACAGGCGACTGATGCATTTGATGCCGGCTTGGTTCCTGAAACTACCGCGATCTATCCCACGCAAGGTGCCAAAATCAAATCCTTCACCATTTTTGATGCTGAAGGCCGGCTGGTGAATGTTTTGCAGTCCGGAAAGACCTATCAGATTCAAATGGCAGGGCACTTCGACCAAGACTTTGACGCTACGTTCTGGGGTATTCATATCCGTAACGTTTCGGGCGCGGTTTTGACAGGTCAGCGTTTTCCCGAGGACGGTTCTTATTTTGAGTCCGTCCGTGCCGGGAGCGAATTTAATGTTAAATTTTCTTTTCAGATGAATTTATTACCTGGCACCTACTTTGTAGGAGGCGGAGTTTGGTCTAATCAAGAACCAAGTTGTGCGCACAGGATCATGGATGCAATCATGTTTCGGGTAGCCCCGGGAGAAAAATCGAATTCTTTCGGCTATGTGGATTTGATGACAAGTGCGCCTCAGGCGGATGTTGGGAAGGGATCCATGATTAAGTAAATGTAAGCGCCTGCCGTGATTGTTCGCAGGCAATTGGATGTGAGGTCTGACAGTCAACAACAGCGTTGTTGACTGTTTGATTTAAATCGGCTTGGAAGTTTGATGCTGCATAGCAGCATATTCATAGGGTTTATGACGTACATGCTAAATATCAGTGATTGGCCACCAGGTGACGAAGAAACAGTATTTGAATATCTCCGCTGGAGTGGCTATCGTTCGGAGCGGCACAAGCTTTTCTATGTGAGTACTCCAAAAGTTGCATGCACCTCTCTGAAGTGGTGGTTTGCATCATTGGAAGGGTGCTCTAAGGCTCTGAACAAAATCACCGATAGTGCTGAAAGTAATCCCGATCAAGTCGTGCATGAAATGCACCGAGTTGCACCGCATGTTACCGGCCTGCACCCAGACGCACTGCAAGAGGCGCTGACATCAGATGCCTACTTCCGATTTGCTGTTGTAAGAAACCCTTACAAGCGCATATTTTCGGCTTGGCAATCGAAATTGCTCCTGCAGGAACCGCAGCAGGTTGGCCCCTATCTTCAGAGAGATTTTTATCATCGACCACTTAAAGGTGCCGAAGATATTGCCTTGGCGTTCGAAGGTTTCCTCGAGCACCTTGCCACTCAGGAGGCGCCAACTTATTGGGATCAGCATTGGACCCCTCAAGTGACGTTGTTACGCCCAGACCTGATCAATTACACCATGCTGGTGAAAATTGAAGAGACTCTGCCGCTGAGTCAGGCACTGTCCGAGCACTTGGGGCAATTCTTCCCTGATCCCTTTGCCGAACGCCGGGCGAATGAGAGCCTGATTCCCTATCTTCCGGAGTTTTTGACGGAACGTAGCGCTAGCCTGATCCGTACTTTGTACGCCGAAGATTTTTCAGTCTTCGGTTATGACACGCAGTTGCCAGAATCCAAAGAATCGTTTTCCGAAGATGAGCTACAGCTGGCATTGCGCGCAATAATGCTTATCCGTGGACGCCATCAGCGCCTTGGCGAACGCACGGCGCAACTTGCAGTCCTCAGTCAGACAGCGAGCGCGCTTGAGGCAAAAGTGGAGTCGCTGAACGCCTCCATGAGCGAAGGCAGTGTGCAAATCAACGATCTATCTCTTCTAGTGGTTGATCGCGAGACCGAGATAGGAAAGCTCAAGCGTCGAATTGATGAACTCGAAGCTGATTTGTTGAATCGCAGCCTCACCAACGCCCGTGTCGTCGAATATGACGAGAAGATCACTGAGCTGTGTCATGCGTTGGTCGAGCGAGATGGCCAGATCGTCGGATTGACGCAAACAATCACCGAGCTGGATGTACAAATCACCAGCCTGAGATATTCCGTTGTCGAGCTCGAAGCTCAGTTGCGAGGCTTTACGCATATTGATAACGCTCGTGAAGGCGAGATCAGCGACTGTACTCAGACGATTAAAAGTCTTAACCATGCGTTGCTCGATCGTGATGGACAAATTTCCCAGCTCCAAAGTGTCGTGGGTGAGCGCGATGGCCAGATCAATAATCTGAAGCACGCCATTGTCGAGCGCGACGGTGAAGTCGGCAGCCTGAAGAATGAAGTATTGCGTATCACTCGGCAAAAAGATGCGGATATTGATTTGGTTCGCCAAGAGCTCCATCAACTCCTGATGTCTCGGTCGTGGCGTGTTACTGAGCCGTTGCGCAGGGCCGGTGGTTTGAATCGCCGAGTACGGCATATGCTTTCATTGGGCAAGGTTGTCGAAGTGCTGAGGAATCGTCGTGATTTCTACAACAAGACCACTGTTGCGCAGCTTCGCGAAAGCCCTTTGTTTGACAAAGAGTACTATCTCGCAAATAACGACGATGTCCGCGCACTTGGCGTCGATCCGCTCAAGCATTTTATGCTTCACGGGTGGAGAGAAGGTCGAGATCCGTCTGGTTTTTTCAGTACCTCCAAGTATCTTTCGGATAATCCGGACGTCGCACAAGGTCGTGTGAACCCGTTGGTTCACTACCTTAGAAGTGGTCAACTAGAGGGGCGGTCGATTGCCTCGCATTCGCGCACCGACGCGGTGACTACGCCTGGGGCTGATGCCACTGCTTCCCAGCAAATTCTCTCTCCGATTCCTGCATCGATTGTTGATGCGCAGGTCGACGTCATTCAAAAGTCCGGCATGTTTGATGCGGGTTATTACTTTGCGATGTACCCGGAACTGAAGCAGGCGGTTCTGGATCCGCTACGCCACTACTGTGAGCGTGGTTGGCGAGAAGGGAAAAATCCGTGCGATGATTTTGATACTCTTTCTTACCTTGAAATGTACAAAGATATCAAGGCAGCAGATATCAATCCGTTTTGGCATTATGTGGTAGCTGGCGCTTCCGAGCATCGAATAGCGGTGCCAAGTTCGGCACTCAGATATCAAGAAGATGTCCGGTTTGGCGCTTTGAACAGTATTGTCAAGCTGATCGCTATTTATATTTCTCCATGCTGGGATAAGTTGCGCAATGCTCGCTCATCGTCTAAGGGCGGAGCACAGTTGATCCCGAATGACTACCTCGGTTTTTATGAGTCGCTTGATGGCCGTGTACTGCGTAAACAGGCCGAGTTGGCTAAAAATCACGGAGTCTATGGCTTCTGTTTCACATGGGAAGGTGCGGCCCGACAGCCTGTAGATGTTTTCCTTGATAACAAGGAGATCGATTTAAATTTCTGTGTGATGGTTTCCCAAGACGTCGGTATGTTGCCAGTACGTCTGGCGGAAGCGCTTTGCGATCCGCGTTATCTGCGTATTGATGGTCGCCCTGTGATCATCGCGCAGTGCTCGGGTGAGAACGATGTCGGAGCGCTGACCCTTCTAGAAAACGAGTTCGCCAAGCTTGATATTGATGCTTATCTGATTATCAGGTCGGCTCAAACGTGTGACTTTGTACGAAGCGATAAACTCTCGTCTTTGTGTGACGCCCTGCTGGATCTTCCGGTGGAGCCTGTCCCGGGGGAAACTGGTGCGTTCGAACCTCGTCTCCGATCCGGAGTTTCTGCAGTTCCGTATTCGGTGGTTGTGGCCAACGGCATCAAGCGTATCCAAACCGCCCAGACGCATTCGTTGCCCGTATTTAACGGGATTACTCTGGCAAGGGATGAGTCTGCGGTTAGTGCAGACTTGCCGCTGGTGTACACGCGTTTCACTTCCGCGGAATATCGTCGTTGGCTGGATGCCGCAATTCTTAGTACCCAGCGCATACACTCCGAGGATCGGCAACTGGTATTCGTGAACGCTTGGAACGACTGGAGTAATGGCCTGTTTCTTGAGCCAGACAAGGTCGCCGGTTTCGGTCGTTTGAACGAAACAAGCTGCGCTTTATTGAATATTGATTCGAATCAACTGATGCCAAAAGTTTCAGTCATTGTGCCGAATTTCAATCATGAGCGCTTTTTGCGTCGGCGCTTGGATAGTATTTATGGCCAGACGTACCGCAATATTGAAGTAATTTTGATGGACGATTGTTCGACGGACCAAAGTCGTGCGGTATTAAGTGAGTACGCCGAAAAGTTTCCCGACGTAACGATCAAACTGTTCAATGAGACCAATTCCGGTGGCGTATTTCGGCAGTGGGCGAAAGGTATCAAAGCGGCGACCGGAGATCTTGTTTGGGTTGCCGAAAGTGACGACTACTGCGACGAAAATTTCCTGACAGCCCTGGTTCGTTGCTTTGATGATGAAGCAGTGATGCTGGCTTATGCTCGTTGTGAGTTTGTTACCAGCGATGAAGTCGTCATGGATGACGAATTCCATATATACGTGAGCGATTTGGATTGCGCCGAAAAGTGGCGGAACTCTTACGTCGAGACGGCACACAATGAAGTACGTACTGCGCTGGGAATTAAAAATACTATTCCTAACGCGAGTGGCGTTGTCTTCAAGCGTCCGGTAGATATGCCGTTGCTTGAGGACGAATCGTGGCTTTCCATGCGTGTGGCGGGCGATTGGGTTTTCTACCTGCACCTGATTCGTGGCGGCAAAATCGCCTATTCGATCGAAGGCACGAATTTCTTCCGCCGGTACGTGGGCAGTACTGCACAAACGACGTACAAGAGAGAAGTCTTCTATAACGAACTCGGCATGGCAAGCCGGACAGTTCAGGCACTCTATAATGTGCCGATTTCAGTACTTGAGCTTTGTGAAGAAAGCAGTGAACGGCTTTACAATCATAACGTCGGTAACTCACGTGAAGAGTTTCAAGTGTGGTACGGCCGCGATGCCATCTTTGAAGCGCGCGCCAATCGGTCGCCGAACATCATGGTTTCTACGATTGGTTTCTACCCAGGTGGGGCAGAAATCCTGCCGATTCGACTGGCGAACGAATTCAAGCGTCAAGGCTATTCGGTTTTCCTGTTAAGCGCCGGTCTGACGGCTCGTGAGGACGGTGTTCGCCGTATGCTTCGCCCAGACGTTCCCTTGGTTGAAACCTCTGATCTGGCCGAAGTGAAATCTGTCATTCATGAGTTTGGCGTTGAAGCCATGAACACTCACCAGTGGCACATTCAGAAGTACCCGACTCAACTTTCCGACGTGTTCTCGGAGCTCGGATCCCACGTAGCGTCTCTGCACGGCATGATCGAGCATGGTGATGCATTCGCGGTGACTGAAGAACAGCTTCGCGCTGCCGATAGTGGAGTAACAACCTGGGTTTACACTGCCGACAAGAACATTGTCCCTTTCGAGAATTTTTCGTTGTATGACAAAGATTCTGAACGCTTCCTTAAAGTGCCTAACGGCCTGCAACCTCAGGACGTAGTGGCAATCGAGCGCGAGCAACTGGGTATTCCACGGGATGCCTTTGTACTCTGCTGCGTGAGTCGTGCGATTCCTGACAAGGGTTGGGAGGAGACGATTCAAGCCGTGGAGTTGGCACGCGAGCTCTCCGGTCGTGATATACGTTTGCTGCTCGTCGGTAATGGTCCGGTCTATGACGAATACTGCCGGGTAGGTGTTCCTGATTTCGTCTACTTGGCGGGTTTCAGTGACAACTCGGTCGGCCACTATGCGGCTGCCGACATGGGCATCATGCTGACCAAGTTCAAGTCCGAGAGCTTCCCTCTGACAATCGTGGACTGCCTTTTTGGCGGTAAACCGTATATCGCTTCCGATGTCGGTGATATCAGAAACATGTTGACGATAGATGAGAAAATTGCCGGGGATGTGATTGTACTAGAAGACTGGGAAGTGCCAGTTGAACAGGCGGCGAAAGTAATTGCCGGTTTTGCGACTGATAACGAACGGTATAGCTCAGCGCTAGGATTGGTCAAAGAGGTTTCCAGTCGCTATCGAATCGATGCCGTGGCAGCGCAGTACGTTCGTCTGTTCGAGCGCGACATCAAGGCCAGTCGAGGCGATCAGGCTGGTTGAGCGCTCTTGCGTCTACCGCCGCAGGCATGTTGGCGGCGGTAGATCGGCTCAGATGCAGCACACGTTGTAGGGTAAGATCCGAAGCGTCATGAATGAGTTAATGTATTTTATCGACTCGCTTTGTACCGCTTCGCCCGTGACTGATACATTTTATATTCGCAACGCTCTGTGAATGCAGGCTTGCGCGGTGATGCAGTCACTGCATGAGACTCTGGTGACACAGGCTGTTGAGCATTGGAGGCTAACCTTGAAAAAAACCGAGAACACCTCAACCGTCAGAGCGACACGTTCGCTGGTATTGGGCGGGCGAGGCTTCGTCGGTACTCCCCTGATCGATGCATTGCTCGATCAGGGGCATGTCGTGCGTTGTTTTGATCGACCAAACGTAGTCGCGCTTGGAGCCTCTCACGTAGAAAATCCAAATTTCGAACTGTGTGAGGGTGATTTCACGAGCGAGGCCGATATAAGCGAGGCTTTGCAAGGTTGCGATTTTTGCTTTCATCTCGTATCTACAACTCTGCCCAAGTCGTCGAACGCGGATCCGATTTTCGACGTCGAAAGCAATCTGGTCGGTACGATCCGCTTGCTGACATTAGCGGTCGAGGCGGGTATCAAGAAGGTAATTTTCGTGTCGTCGGGTGGCACCGTCTATGGCGATCCAGTCGAGTTACCCATTCCAGAGACACATCCCACGGAGCCTGTTTGCTCCTATGGGATTGCAAAATTGGCGATCGAGAAGTACCTGGCACTTTTTCATCGTCTCCACGGCCTTGATTACACGGTTTTGCGACTGGCGAACCCATTTGGAGAAGGTCAGCGTACGCACGCGAGCCAAGGTGCCGTCGCGGTATTCCTGGGTAAAGTCTTGCGTAATGAGCCTATCGAGATCTGGGGAGATGGTTCGGTGGTACGTGACTACATTCACGTTGCCGATGTTGTGCAAGCCTTGCTGACGTCTCTCGAGCCTTCCGGGAAGGAGCACGTATTCAATATCGGCTCTGGTCGCGGGCACAGCCTGAATGATGTACTTGACGCGATCGAGAAGATTACCGGGCGCAAAGCGATTAGGGATTACCAACATGCGCGCGGTTTTGACGTGCCTTTTAGTGTTCTCAGCATCGAACGAGCGAGGGATGTACTAGGATGGGCGCCGGCCGTCAGTTTTGAAGAGGGCCTGAAGCGGTTTGTGGAGTGGTTGGAGAAGACTTCGTCCGCCAGTTTGCCTTGAACGCAGTTCGCTGATTTTTGCTGGGAATAAGCCCCGTTGGGTGATCAACGAGGCTTATTCATTTCTGCCGTAGAAGACGTCTGCAGAGCTTGCCGAGGAAGGAGCGTTTTTCAGTATGCCGTTCGCCTGTCGCGGTAACTTGTTCGAAGCTTTCGCGCTCCGTGCAGTGGTGTTGCCTTAACAACGGTTTCAAAAGTGGCGCTATCATCATTGCGTGGGCTGTTGGTTCATAGTGATGATCATTAGGATCAGGGTTGCGCAAGATTTCTTTGAGTCGGCCCATCTCGTCGACGGAAGTTTTATCCAGATTCAGATGGCTTATCGCTTGACGATTGCAGAACGATTCCATTAGTGTATTGAATTTTATGGTCAATCGAGTTCTCTCGCGCAGAGACGTTGTTACCTCTTTTCGCAAGTTGGCGACATCGCCCCACTGCATGTCATCTCGAATGGTCGGAAGCGGAGTGCTGATACAGATCACATGGAATGATTGCGCGATCCTCATCAGGAACTTTTGGTAATTGTCGACGGCCCGCTCAAGCATCTGCTCCACGGAGCTCCCGTACTTTTGTGCGCGGTACCAGATCACAAAACCTGTATCGACTTCTCCCAACATCACGATTACCGTTTTAGCCGCAGTCGATTGCAGCGCCGCCAGATACTGCGGCATCGCTTGGGTAGCGGAATTCGGGTTCTGTAATCCCGACACAGTGGCACCGCCCACTGAAATCACTTCAAATGTCTGCTCGGGAAACAAAGCCTTCATCTGCTCTGAACTGAAAACCAAAGCGTGCGAATCGCCGAGTACAAGTACAGACTTCATTATCTGATCAGGTCCTGAAGAGGTTTTTTCGATTGCATTAGAGCCGTGACTTCCGCTCAAACCGTTCAAAACAGGGGCGCCGCGTGCTGAGTAGACGTTCTGTATGCACCCGGCAACTGGCCCCTGCATCATCAAATGGCGCTGAATTTCCTGGCTATTCTTCTGGCGAGGGCTGATGCATACAAACGCAACTCGGGTACTGCTGTGGCTTCCCAGAAGTTAGCCTTGAGCATCGGTCCGACGTAGCTCAGCCATTCGGACGGCATACCTGTTTTGCCGAGGACTGCCAGACTGTCATCGACTTGTACCCCGAGGCCCAGTTCATCGATAGAAATCAAGCCGTCTGTAATCAGCTGCCTAATCAGTGGCTCGCTGATCAAGTGCGGATTGGAGTTTGGCCCCGTGCAATTGATCACGCGGTCAAATTCCAGTTTTTCCAATTTCTCGTTTCCGCGGCGACGGTAAATGATCAATGTTTTTTCACCACAGGTTTCAACTGAATGAATCCGGCCGGCAATCGGGATGATCTGTTTGAGATTCAGCGCCTGTTCAAAGAGCTCGTAAGTTTCTGGCGCTACGCGATGGCGGTGAACATCCCAATAAGGTTGCAGATGGCGAAGAAACCGTCTGCGCTCCTCAATCGGGAGACGCATCCAGAGTTGGGAGGTGATCGGACGAACTGAGGCGATAACATCCCGCCAATCAAGACCGCTTGCTTTCCCGGATGCAATTTGCCTTTTGATTGTGCGCAAGTAACTCAGGACTGTCGCTGGGCCGCTCAGTAAATCATCCTGAAAAGACAATGGCGCATGTAGCGTACTTTTGCTCACGCGGTGAGGCTGAGGTAAAAGTCCGCGTCGCGACAGCATGTGAATTCGAATGCCATCGGAAGCTTTTTCAAGGGTGGAAATGACATCCAGCGCAGTAAGGCCGCTTCCCAGTAAGAGCACTGATGCGTCTTTGCTCTGCGCAGCCGTAATCGACGCACTCCATGGGTTTGCAATGTAGCGTGGAGAGTCGAGAATGCTTTCAAGTGCAGGTGGTGTGCGTGGCGGAAAGTGGCCGAAAGCCAGAATGACGTGATCGGCAAAGATTGTTTTCCCGCAAGACAGTTCCACTCGCGAAGCCCGCTCCTGCGCCGTCAGTGCTGTGACCTCTGCAGTGATACGTTCGACACCGATCCGCCCTTGGGCCTCTTTTTCCGTTGCTTCCAGAAGAGAAGCGAGATACTCGCCATACTGCTTCCTGGGAACAAAGGAGCCGGAGGTGGTACTAGGTGAAGAACGTTGGCAGGCGCGCAGAAATGAGTCCGGATCATCTACAAGAGCGCTCATGTTGCCCGCCGGGACATTCAGCAAATGTTTTGAGCTGCTGGTGCCGTAAGCCAGGCCTCGTGCCATGGCGCCGGAGCGGTTGATTATGATTAGTCGGGCACCCTTGGGTGCCTCGTGCAAGAACTCGATGGCGGCGACGGTTCCACTAAAACCCGCACCGATGATGACTAGAGTATTCATGTGCGCGCTTGTTTATTGATGAAGTCGATGATGCGCCGTGCCGCAGTTTCCAGATCATCCTCCAGAGTGCAAATCCTGATCTGGGGATTTGTCGGTGCCTCATAAGCAGAGTCGATGCCGGTGAAATCTTTGATCAGTCCCTGGCGAGCTTTTTTGTAGAGACCCTTGGGATCTCTGCGTTCACACTCATTGAGGGGGGTATCGACAAATACTTCAACGAAATTGTCTTTTCCGATAACGTCTCTGGCCAGAGCGCGATCCCGCACGAAAGGTGAAATGAATGCGGTAATTACAATTAGTCCAGCATCAATAAACAGTTTGGCTACTTCGGAAATGCGCCGTATGTTTTCGATGCGGTCCTTGTCGCTGAATCCGAGGTCGTGACATAGGCCCAACCGGACATTGTCACCGTCCAGCAAATAGGTATGACGCCCTTCATCGCAAAGTGCCAGTTCTAAAGCGTTGGCAATGGATGATTTACCTGCGCCGCTAAGTCCTGTTAGCCATATGACGATAGGTGTCTGGTTTTTTATGATGCTGCGGCGCTCGGCGTCGACGGCTGGGATATTGGCTACAAGATTTTCGGACATGATTTCTCGTTGAACACTGAAAATAGGAAAATGATAATTGCTGAAGTAGAGGCCTGAGCGAGCTAGGGCAAAATCTGTGTCCCCTACTTTTTCTGATCCATCGCATGTCTCGCTGGAGCTTATCGGCAGCAAGGGGCTTATCATCGCCCCGCAAATTCAAGAGCGTCTTGCATTTTCGGTATGCGGATTGTAGCCATGCTTCGGCCAAATTGCTCGTGCTGATCGGGAGGCACCGTCGTTTCCACTGGCTTACGGCGCAATGCGGACCAAGTAATGCGCTGAAAATCCAAGCATTGGGGGTACAATGCCCGACCTCGAATGCTGAAGGAGGGAGCCGCGTGCTCTGACTTGCGAATGGATAAAGTGCGGATGCTCTTGCTTGGTTTGCCTCGCAAACAAAAGCGTTTGTTACAAGTAGTGACAGACGTTGTACTGGTATGGCTCGCTTTGTGGCTGTCCTTCATTGTGCGTTTGGGCATTGATGACATGTACAACCCGATCAAAGCGCATATCTGGCTTTTTGCAAGTGCTCCTGTGATCGCAATTCCCTTCTTCATTCGCCTAGGCATGTATCGCGCTGTCATGCGCTACTTTGGCAACGACGCACTGATAGTTATCGTCAAGGCGGTCAGTCTTTCTTCATTGTTACTGGCTGTGGTGGTTTTCTGGTACAGCAATCATGAGTCTGTTGTTCCGCGGTCGATCATCTTCAACTATTGGTGGTTGAGCATGGTCATCATTGGCGGACTGCGCCTATGCTTGCGGCAGTATTTCATGGGCGACTGGTTCACAGCAGCACAGCACGTTCCTTTTACCAGTCGAGACGATGGGCTGACCAAAGTTGCAATTTACGGTGCAGGTGTCGCCGGTAATCAACTGGTCGCCGCACTTCGCATGGGGAGAGTGCTGCGTCCAGTAGCATTCATCGATGACGATTCCGGCATTTCCGACCGTTCGATTTCAGGGCTGCAGGTTTACAAGCCCAAACACATACAACAAATGATTGATGTGACCGGGGCGCAGGAGATCCTTCTGGCGTTGCCATCCTCTACCCGAGCAAGGCGTCGGGAAATCCTCAATCTGCTGGAAGGCTTTCCTCTTCATGTACGCAGCGTTCCGAATTTTACCGATCTGGCTAGCGGACGAGTCAAGGTCGAAGATATTCAGGAAGTTGACATAGCTGACTTACTGGGCAGGGATTCTGTACCCGCGCAGTCCGATCTGCTCGAACGGTGCATTAAAAACAAGACCGTGATGGTGACCGGAGCAGGTGGATCGATTGGTTCTGAGTTGTGTCGACAGATTTTTGCATTCGGTCCCACAACTCTTTTGCTCTTCGAACATAGCGAGTTCAACCTTTACAGTATTCTTTCTGAACTAGAGGCGCGCGGCTGCAGAGAGTCGGCACCGGTTAGGTTACTGCCAATACTTGGGTCGATTCGGCATCAGGACAAGCTACTGGATGTGATGAAAACCTGGCGTGTCGATACTGTTTACCATGCAGCTGCGTATAAGCATGTGCCGATGGTTGAGCACAATATCGCTGAAGGTGTTTTGAATAATGTCATTGGGACGCTGAATACTGCTCAGGCTGCATTGCAGGCCGGTGTCGCTAACTTTGTATTGATCTCCACCGACAAGGCCGTTCGGCCAACGAATGTCATGGGGAGTACCAAGCGACTCGCTGAACTGACGCTGCAAGCATTGAGTCGTGAAGTCGCCCCGGTTTTATTCGGCGACAAGGCGAATGTGTCCCGAGTCAACAAAACTCGCTTCACAATGGTTCGTTTCGGCAATGTCTTGGGCTCCTCCGGCTCGGTGATCCCACTGTTTCACAGCCAGATCAAAACCGGGGGCCCGCTAACGGTCACCCATCCCAAAATTACCCGTTATTTCATGACGATCCCCGAAGCTGCGCAACTCGTTATCCAGGCAGGCTCAATGGGACAGGGCGGGGATGTGTTCGTGCTGGATATGGGCGAGCCGGTGAAAATTGTCGAACTGGCGGAGAAAATGATCCACCTGTCCGGTCTCAGCATCCGCTCCGAGCGTAATCCACAAGGCGATATTTCCATTGAGTTCACCGGCTTGCGTCCCGGCGAGAAGCTCTATGAAGAGTTGTTGATCGGCGACAACGTTGCCGCGACACCGCACCCGATGATCATGACTGCTAACGAGGACCACTTGCCTTGGGAGGTTTTGAAATCCCGGCTCGCAGCGTTGCTCGCGGCGGTTGAAGCGGATGACTATTCCCGAGTCCGTCAACTCCTGCGCGAAACCGTCTCCGGCTACACCCCCGACGGGGAAATCGTCGACTGGATCTACCAGCAACGCCGTCTCGAACCCTGATTGTTTCACATTCTGTAACGCACGCATTTTTGACTTGTGCCCGTCATGGCCTACTTTTGAAGAGCAGCTTCGGAAAAGCTGCTTTCTCAAATGATGATGGAGCGTCACTAATGCGTACCGGTTATTTCTATTCCCTGATGTTTGCTCTGCTCACCAGCGCCTCGATTGCCGCAATCGCGGCGCCTGTTTCGCCACCTGTGCCGCCAGAAGTGCCGATCGTGGTCGACGCTTCTGCCTCTTCGCAAAGCGCAAAAGTGGATCTCAACGGCGCCGATGCGGCAACGCTGCAGAAAGAACTATCGGGTGTAGGCGAGGCTAAGGCCAAGGCGATTGTTGCGTATCGTGAAACAAACGGGCCGTTCGCATCGATTGACGAGTTGCTGGAAGTTAAAGGTATCGGCAAGGCGATCCTGGATCGCAATCGCGACAAGCTGGAAGTGAACTAAGCTGATTGTTCAACGCCAAGGGGCCGGTCATTGACCGGCCTTTTTGTTTTTCTGCGAACGAGTTTAGCTGGGGAGCCCGACAGAACGCTCGTCGGTCAGCTAAAAATTACGGCTATCATATTGCCTTGGGATTATGCCTATAATAATTCCCGAGCGCTCTGCATCGATGAGATCCAGAGGGCGATCCCTCAAGCATTCCAGGAGTACTGTCATGAATTCTGTTGCGTCTCAAGGTACAGCGCTCATCACTGGCGCATCGTCCGGTATCGGTGCGATTTACGCTGAGAGGTTGGCAGCGCGTGGTTTCGATTTGTTGTTGGTCGCCCGTGACCAAGAGCGTCTGGAAAGTGCTGCGAGCAAGTTGCGTGACGTCCATGGTGTTCAGGTCGAGGTGCTCAAGGCGGACCTGACGCAAAAGGATGACGTGCTCAAACTGGAGCAGCGCCTGCGCAGTGATTCCAGTATTAGCCTGCTGGTCAACAACGCCGGCGTTGCGGCTGACGGTCTGTTGGCCAACGCAGATCTCGATAACCTGGAGCGTCTGATCCAGCTCAACGTCACCACGGTCACTCGTCTGGCATCGGCCGCGGCGGCGAGTTTTGCCAAGGCGGGTCGCGGCACAATTATCAACATCGCCTCGGTGGTGGCTCTGGTTCCTGAGCGTTTCAACGCCACTTACAGCGCCAGCAAGGCCTATGTGCTGAGCCTGACTCAATCGCTGAATGCCGAACTCGACGGTACAGGTGTCAAGGTCCAGGCGGTGCTGCCCGGTGTTACCCGCACGGAAATCTGGGAGCGTTCCGGTATTGACGCCAGTGGCATCCCGGCCGAAATGGTCATGGAAGCTGGCGAGATGGTCGATGCCGCGCTGGCAGGTCTGGATCAGGGCGAGCTCATTACCATCCCGTCGCTGCCGGATGCGGGTGAGTGGCAAGCCTTTGTGGCTGCGCGGTTGGTGATGGCGCCGAACCTGTCACGCAGTTCGGCAGCCAGTCGTTACAAGTAAGTTCTTCTGAATCAGTTAGAGGTACGCGCGGTATGGATCAGCGTCGAATAGTTGTCACGGGCATGGGCCTGGTTTCACCCTTGGGCAGTGGTGTCGAAGTTGTTTGGCAGCGTTTGCTGCAAGGGCGGTCGGGGTTACGCACTTTGCCTGAAGCAGTGGTCGCTGACTTGCCCACCAGTGTTGGCGGCAGAGTGCCGACCCTGGAAGAGGACGCCGAGGCCGGTTTCGACCCGGATCGCGCCATCGCGCCGAAAGAACAGAAGAAGATGGACCGCTTTATCATGTTTGCCATGGAGGCTGCTCGGCAGGCGTTGGAGCAGGCTGATTGGCATCCGGAGAATGCTGCTGATCAGGAGCGCACCGCGACAATCATCGGTTCCGGTGTCGGCGGATTCGGTGCCATAGCCGACGCGGTGCGTACGACTGATAGCCGTGGCCCGCGTCGTTTATCGCCATTCACCATTCCGTCGTTTCTGGTCAATCTGGCAGCCGGGCACGTGTCGATTCAGCATCACCTCAAAGGCCCGTTGGGCGCGCCAGTGACTGCCTGCGCCGCCGGCGTTCAGGCGATTGGTGATGCCGCGCGGTTGATCCGATCCGGCGAAGCCGACATTGCAGTGTGCGGCGGGGCGGAAGCTTCAATCGATCGAGTCAGCCTTGCCGGGTTCGCCGCAGCACGGGCGTTGTCCAGTGGTTACAACGACACACCGCAGCGAGCTTCGCGTCCATTCGACAGTGGCCGTGATGGTTTTGTGATGGGCGAGGGTGCTGGCCTGTTGGTGATCGAGTCGCTTGAGCATGCCTTGGCTCGTGGTGCGAAACCATTGGCGGAACTGGTCGGTTACGGCACCACTGCCGATGCCTATCACTTGACCGCCGGGCCGGAGGACGGCAGTGGTGCACGGCGGGCAATGGCGCTGGCCCTGGCTCAGGGCGGTATCACGCCGGATCAGGTCCAGCATCTGAATGCTCACGCGACGTCCACGCCGGTTGGCGACCTAGGCGAACTGGCGGCCATCAAGGCGCTGTTCGGCGTGCAGAATAAAATCGCCGTGACCTCGACCAAATCCGCCACCGGCCACTTGCTCGGTGCTGCCGGCGGACTCGAGGCGATCTTCACGTTGTTGGCGATTCGCGATCAGGTGGTGCCGCCGACGCTCAACTTTGAAAATCCGGATCCCGCCAGCGAAGGCGTGGACATCGTGCATGGCCAGGCCCGGCCGATGCCGATCGAATATGCGTTATCCAATGGGTTCGGCTTTGGCGGTGTGAATGCCAGCGTGCTGTTCAAGCGTTGGCAGGCTTAGTCTTTGGATTGTTTGAGGTGCTCGCGGGTGACATCGAGGATGCGTTGAGCCAACTCGGCATCCGCAACACTGCGTGACAGCAGTAGCGCGCCAACCAGGGTCGACATGATGACGATGGCCCGGTCGGCGCCATCGTCACTTTCGAGGGTGTTTTCGATCTGATCCAGTCGCGCGTTGAGCACGGCGTCGCTGGTTGGACTGGGTTGTCCGCGCAATCCCAGTTCCGAAGAGATGGTCAGGAGGGGGCAGCCTTCATGTGGAGATGTCTGATGCCATTCGGACAGGTAAGTGTCGATAAACACTTGTAGCGGATGTTCTTGCGAAAAGATTTCAGCGCATAGCCCATCAACCTGGTCGCTAGCCTCTTGCAATGCCTTTTCGACCAACTCGTCCTTGGACTTGAAGTGTGAATAGAAACCGCCATGGGTCAGGCCTAGAGCCTTCATCAACGGCTGAAGGCCAGTCGCGCCGATTCCATCCTTGCGGAATCGTGCCGAGGCTTCCTTGATTATCCGTTGATGTGTCTGGGCTTTATGGTCCTGCGAATAACGCATTTGGAGCTCTCCGCAACAATACCCCCATAATAACCATGGAAAATTGAATGGTGACTGTACTTCTACTTCTAAAAAACACGCAGAAGGTCAGTTACGGGTCTGAAAAACAAACCCCGCCAATTTGGCGGGGGTTTTTCTTTAGCGGTCTTGCGCTTCTTTCGCGTCCATTTCCGCGTTGCGTTGCGCAACGCGCTTGCGTTCTTCATCGGTCAGTTCGACCTTGTTGGCGGTGTCTCGCAACATCATCAACCCGCCCACGATCGAGCCGATTGCAACGACCAGAATCAACCAGGCATACCAAGGCATAACGGCTCTCCTTAAAGGCAGATCGGTGGGCGAGGATTTCGCCGTGAACCGCTGCATACAACTTTTGAGCGAAGTGAACTCGCAGTGGTTCCATTCTAGGCCCGTTATGCCTGCTGCACTCGAAATCCTCAACGGCCAGTCAACATCGCATCCGCTGGGGCATCAGCGCGCAGTTGTCCGGTCATCAAGAAGTAACCAAACCCTACCGCCATGAAGCCAAGGAAAACCAGCCCGATCAGCGTGTTGAACCACGCCATCGCCACCAAGCAAACCACTGCCAATACCAGTGCAATCATCGGAACCAACGGATAGCACGGCGCGCGGAAAGTACGTTCCAGATTCGGTTCGGATTTACGCAGTTTAAAAAGGCTGAGCATGCTCATGATGTACATCACGATCGCGCCGAACACGGCCATGGTGATCATCGCAGCGGTGAGGGTCATGCCGCCGAGGTTGATCAGGCCGTCGCTATAAATAGCCGCGATGCCGATGATGCCGCCGGCAATGATCGCTCGGTGTGGCGTCTGGAAGCGCGACAGTTTCGCCAGCGAACTGGGCAGGTAACCGGCGCGAGCGAGGGCGAAAAACTGTCGCGAGTAACCCAGGATGATCCCGTGGAAACTCGCCACCAGTCCGAACAGGCCGATCCATACCAGCATGTGCAGCCAGCCGGAGTTTTCGCCGACCACGGTTTTCATGGCTTGCGGCAGCGGATCGTTGATGTTCGCCAGTGTGCGCCAGTCACCAACGCCGCCGGCAAAGAACATCACGCCCGTCGCCAGCACCACCAGAGTTAAAATGCCGCTGATGTACGCCTTGGGAATCGTGCGTTTCGGATCCTTGGCTTCTTCGGCCGCCATGGCCGCGCCTTCGATGGCCAGGAAGAACCAGATCGCGAAGGGGATTGCTGCGAACATCCCGGCAATCGCCGGGGCGCCGAACACATCTGAACCGGCCCAGCCATTAAGAGCGAAGTTGCTGAAGCTGAACGCCGGAGCGACCACGCCCATGAACACCAGCAATTCGGCGACGGCGAGCACGCAGACGATCAGCTCGAAGGTCGCCGCCAGTTTCACCCCGAGGATATTCAAGCCCATGAACACAATGTAGGCGCCGACGGCTGCATGTTTCGGATCGAGCGCCGGAAACTGCACGTTGAGGTAAGCACCGATGGCCAGCGCAATCGCGGGTGGTGCGAAGACGAATTCGATCAGCGTTGCCAACCCGGCGATCAATCCTCCTTTCTCACCGAAGGCCCGGCGGCTGTAGGCAAACGGCCCGCCAGCGTGGGGAATTGCCGTGGTCAGTTCGGTGAAGCTGAAGATGAAACAGGTGTACATGGTGGCTACCATGAATGAGGTCACCAGAAACCCCAGCGTCCCGGCCACACCCCAGCCGTAACTCCAGCCGAAATATTCCCCGGAAATAACCAGTCCCACGGCGATACCCCACAGGTGCAACGTGCCCAGCGTGGGTTTGAGTTGTGTGTTCATGCGTTTGCTCCCTGAACGGTTTGGAAAGCTCGGGGAGGGCGTGTGCAGTGGGCGTGCCATTTTGTATTGGCGGGTCGTAATGGGCTGAAAGCTGTCGTATCGGGAATGTTCAGCGGTGGATGTCGGCATTTTTGTGCTCCAGCCGGGTGCGATGGAGTCTGTAATGCCGCCATCGCGGGCAAGCCCGCTCCCACAGGGATTTGAGTTGATCACACAATTGCGTCCTGACGCTGAACCTGTGGGAGCCGGGCTTGCCCGCGAGCGGGCCAGTCCAGACGCCGCAAAACTCAGCTGTAACGAACGCATAAACCCACTCTTTACGCTTTCTTTATGCCCCGCGCGCACCCTCGCTCTCGTTCCTTTACAGCTTCCTTCCCGACAATCACTGCACACGCGGCAATACGCCGTAACACGGAGATCTTCCATGAGCGTTCTGGACGGGGTGTCACTGCTATTGGCAGTGGGGCTGTTCATTTATCTGTTGGTTGCGCTGTTGCGCGCGGATCGGAACTAGGAGCGGCTATGCACAGTTATGACTATTGGCTGATCCTCGCGTTCTTTGCGGTGGTCTTGCTGCCGGCGCCGTTCCTCGGGCGCTTCTACTACAAAGTGATGGAAGGTCAGCGCACCTGGTTGACGCCGATTCTCGGCCCGGTCGAGCGCGGTTGTTTTCGCGTGGCCGGGGTCAATCCGCAGGACGAACAGAGCTGGCAGAAATACACGCTGGCGCTGCTGGCCTTCAACCTTGCCGGTTTCCTGCTGCTGTTCGCGATTCTGTTGTTCCAGGATCACCTGCCGCTGAACCCGCAGAATCTGCCGGGCCAGGAGTGGACGCAGGCGTTCAACACCGCGGTCAGTTTCATGACCAACACCAACTGGCAGTCCTACAGTGGTGAAGCGACGCTCAGCTACCTGAGCCAGATGGTCGGCCTCACCGTGCAAAACTTCGTCAGCGCCGCCACTGGTCTCGCCGTGCTGGTCGCGTTGTGCCGTGGCATCGGGCGCAAGTCGAGCAAGACGCTGGGCAACTTCTGGGTCGACATGACCCGCGCCACCCTCTACGGCCTGCTGCCGCTGTGCCTGTTGCTGGCACTGTATCTGGTCTGGCAGGGCGTGCCGCAAACCTTCGCGCAATACGTCAATGCGGTGACGATGCAGGGCGTTGATCAAGTGATCCCGCTGGGCCCGGCCGCCAGTCAGATTGCGATCAAGCAACTGGGCACCAACGGTGGTGGCTTCTTCGGCGTCAACTCGGCGCACCCATTCGAGAACCCGACCGCGTGGAGCAACCTGTTCGAAGTCGCCTCGATCATCCTGATCCCGGCGGCGCTGGTGTTCATGTTCGGCCATTACGTGAAGGACCTGCGTCAGAGCCGCGCGATCATCGCCTGCATGCTGGCGCTGTTCCTGATCGGCGGCGCGACTTCGTTGTGGGCTGAATATCAGCCGAATCCGACCCTGAACAACGCTGCCGTCGAACAGACCGCACCGCTGGAAGGCAAGGAAGCGCGCTTCGGCACCACCGCGACTGTGCTGTGGTCGGTGACCACCACGGCAGCGTCGAACGGCTCAGTCAACGGCATGCACGACAGCCTCAATCCGCTGAGCGGCATGGTTGCGTTGGTCAACATGATGGTCGGCGAAGTGATCTTCGGCGGCGTCGGTGCCGGGCTCTACGGCATGTTGCTCAACGTGTTGATCGCGGTGTTCCTCGCCGGTCTGATGATTGGCCGCACGCCGGAATACCTCGGCAAAAAACTCCAGGCGCGCGAAGTGCAACTGCTCGTGGTTACGCTGCTGGTGATGCCGGTTGGCGTGCTGGTACTCGGCGCGATTGCCGCCACCCTGCCGGGTCCTGCGGCGAGCATCAGCAACCCCGGCCCGCACGGGTTCAGCCAGTTGCTCTACGCCTATACCTCGGCTAGCGCCAACAACGGTTCGGCGTTCGCTGGCTTGGGCGCGAACACGCCGTTCCACAACCTGATGCTCGGCCTGGGCATGTTGATCGGTCGCTTCGGCTACATCCTCCCGGTTCTGGCGTTGGCCGGCAGCCTGGCGATGAAGAAAACCGCACCGATCGGCCAGAACAGCTTCCCGACCCATGGCCCGCTGTTCGTGACCCTGTTGACCGTGACCATTTTGCTGGTGGGCGGCCTGACCTTTCTGCCGACCTTGGCGTTGGGTCCAATCGCTGAACATCTGAGCCTAGGCTTCTAAGGAGTCCATGATGAATATGCCCGCCATCAAACCGGCTGCCGCCAAGGCGCCGGAACAGGCGAAAACCGCAATCAGTGCACTTTGGCGCCCGGCGCTGGTGCAAGCTTTCGTCAAGCTCGACCCACGGCAACTAAAGCGTTCGCCAGTGATGCTGGTGGTCGAACTGACCGCGATTTTCACCACCGTGCTGTGCTTCATTCCAGACGCTGATGTGCCGACGTTCGTCGCCGCGCAAATCGCCCTGTGGCTGTGGTTCACCGTGCTGTTCGCCAACTTCGCCGAAGCCTTGGCCGAAGGTCGCGGCAAGGCCCGCGCCGACAGCCTCAAGGCTGGCAGCGAAGGCCTCAGCGCTCGACGTAAACAGGCTAACGGCAGCTTTCAGGTCGTACCGGCTACCAGTTTGCGCAAGGGCGATGTGGTCCGTGTCGAAGCGGGGGAGATGATCCCCGGTGACGGCGAAGTCATCGAAGGCATTGCCGCGGTCAACGAAGCGGCGATTACTGGTGAATCGGCGCCGGTGATTCGAGAATCCGGCGGCGACCGCTCGGCCGTCACTGGCAACACCCGATTGGTCTCCGACTGGCTGCTGGTGCAGATCACCGCCAACCCGGGCGAATCGACCCTCGACCGCATGATCGCTCTCGTCGAAGGCGCCAAACGCCAGAAGACCCCGAACGAGGTCGCGCTGGATATCCTGCTGATCGGTCTGACCCTGATCTTTCTGCTGGTGGTCGTGACCCTGCAACCGTTCGCCCGCTTCGCCAACGGCAGCCTGCCGCTGGTGTTTTTGGTGGCGCTGTTGGTGACGCTGATTCCGACCACCATCGGCGGTCTGCTGTCGGCGATCGGTATCGCCGGGATGGATCGTCTGGTGCGTCTGAACGTGATCGCCAAATCCGGTCGTGCGGTGGAAGCAGCGGGCGACGTGCATGTGCTGTTGCTCGACAAGACCGGCACCATCACCTTCGGCAACCGTCGTTGCAGCGCGGTGTATGCCGCGCCGGGCGTGACGGGTCGTGATTTGGCCGAGGGCGCATTGTTCGCCTCGCTGGCGGACGAAACCGCCGAAGGCAAATCCATTGTCGAGTATCTGCGCGGTCTGCATCCGCAACCAGAGCCTTCACCGGAAACCCTGACCGCCGTGCCGTTCAGCGCTGAGACCCGTTTGTCCGGTGTCGACTATCAGGGCCGTGTTTACCGTAAAGGCGCGGTGGATTCGCTGCTGAGTTTCATCGGTCAACAACGCGCCGATCTGGCCCCGGCGCTGTCGCGGGAAATCGACAAAATCGCCCAGAGCGGCGGCACGCCGTTGCTGGTCTGCGCCGACGGTAAATTGCTCGGCGCTATCCACCTCAAGGACGTGGTCAAGCCGGGCATCCGCGAGCGTTTTGCCGAGCTGCGCAAACTGGGGATTCGCACAGTGATGGTCACCGGCGACAACCCGCTGACCGCTGCTGCGATTGCGGCTGAAGCGGGCGTCGATGACGTCCTCGCCGAAGCTACCCCGGAGAAGAAACTCGCGCGCATTCGTCTTGAGCAGAACGACGGTCGTCTGGTCGCGATGTGCGGCGACGGCGCCAACGACGCCCCGGCGCTGGCTCAGGCCGACGTCGGTATGGCGATGAACGACGGCACGCAAGCTGCCCGCGAAGCGGCGAACATGGTCGACCTCGACAGCGACCCGACCAAGCTGCTGGACGTGGTGCAGATCGGCAAGGAATTGCTGGTGACCCGTGGTGCGCTGACGACCTTTTCCATCGCCAACGACATCGCCAAGTATTTCGCGATTCTGCCGGCGTTGTTCGCCTCGATCTACCCGCAATTGGGCGTGCTGAACATCATGCATTTGACCAGTCCGCAGAGCGCGATTCTGTCGGCCATTGTGTTCAACGCGTTGATCATCGTGGTGCTGATTCCGTTGGCCCTGCGCGGTGTGCGTGTACAAGCGGCGAGTGCGGCGGCGTTGCTGCGACGCAATCTGCTGATTTATGGCGTGGGCGGGATTCTGGTGCCGTTCGTGGGGATCAAGGCGATCGACATGCTGCTCACGGCGTTGCATCTGGTGTGAGGCTGAAAAGAGCCCCTCACCCTAGCCCTCTCCCGGGGGGAGAGGGGACTGATTGAGGTGTTTTGGCGAGTTGCACCGACCTGAGATACCGAGCCGAATACGAGATTTCAAGAGCCCCTCTCCGAAAAGGAGAGGGTACTGACCGAGGCGTTTTGGGAGATGCACCGACTTGAGATAACGAGTCGAACTCAGGTTTTGAAAAGCACGAAAATCGGCTCCCTTTCCCCCTCGCCCCCTTGGGGGAGAGGGCTGGGGTGAGGGGGAAGAAACATCCCTGACACCCCACCAACGTTAGCCCAACGAATTCGAGGAACTAGAAATGTCCACAATGATACGTCCGGCCCTGAGCCTGCTGGTGCTGATGACCCTCGTCACCGGCGTTGCCTATCCACTGGTCGTCACGGGCGTCGCGCAGGTCGCTTTTCCCGAGCAGGCCAACGGCAGCCTGGTACACGACGCTGCCGGCAAGGTCCGCGGCTCCTCGCTTATCGCCCAGGATTTTGTCGGTGATGCCTGGTTCCATCCGCGGCCATCGGCTGGTGCCTTTGCCACTGTTTCCAGCAGTGCGAGTAACCTGGCGCCGAGCAATCCTGCATTGGCCACCCGCGTGATCGACGACGCCAACAAGTTGCAGGTTCCAGGTCAAGGCCCGGTGCCGCTGGCGCTGTTGACCACCTCCGGGAGCGGCCTCGATCCGCACTTGCCTCCGGCGGCAATTGCCTATCAACTGGCGCGTGTCGCGGCAGCGCGTAATCTGCCGGTGTCGACCGTGCAGCAACTGCTTGATGCGCACATCGAACAGCCGCTGGTGGGGCCGCCGGTGGTGAATGTTTTGGCGCTGAACATGGCGCTCGAGAAGCTGTAACTCTACGGCGCGGCCATTCGCGAGCAAGCTCGCGAAGAGGCCATGACTGCCACCGCAAACCTATCAGGAAGAGAGAACTTCAAGCATGAGCGACTCCGGCCGCGCCGACGCACTGTTAGCAGACCTGCCCCGCGACGGCCGTGGCCGGCTCAAGGTTTTCCTTGGCGCCGCGCCCGGTGTCGGCAAGACCTACGCCATGCTCCAGGCCGCCCACACCCAACTGCGCCAAGGTGTGAAAGTCATCGCCGGCGTCGTCGAAACCCACGGCCGGGCCGAAACCGAAGCGCTGCTCGGCGGCCTGCCGCAGCAACCGTTGGTGCGCTCGGAATACCGTGGCGTGATGCTCGAAGAAATGGACCTCGACGGCATCCTCGCCGCCAAACCGAAACTGGTGCTGGTCGATGAACTGGCCCACAGCAACGCCCCCGGCAGTCGTCACGCGAAACGCTGGCAAGACATTCAGGAACTGCTCTCGGCCGGCATCGACGTGTTCACCACGGTCAACGTCCAGCACCTCGAAAGCCTCAACGATCAGGTGCGCGGCATCACCGGCGTGCAGGTGCGCGAAACCCTGCCGGACTGGGTGCTGCAAGAAGCCTTTGAGTTGTTGCTGATCGACCTGCCGCCGCGCGAATTGCTCGAGCGGCTGCGCGAAGGCAAGGTCTATGTGCCGGAGCAGGCACGGGCAGCCATCGATGCGTTTTTCACCCAGACCAACCTCACCGCATTGCGCGAACTGGCGATGCAAACGGCGGCGGCACAGGTCGATAACGACCTCGCCCAAGGCTATCGCCAGCTCGGTCAGGCAGCCCCGGCGGTGCGTGGACGTTTGCTGGTCGGCATTGATGGCGATGCTCAGGCCGAGCGCCTCGTGCGTCACGCCAGCCGCGTCGCGCAGCGGCGACATTTGCCCTGGAGTCTGGTGCATATCGACAACGGCAGTGTGCGCGACGAGCAATCGCGTTTGCGTCTGCAAAGTGCTCAGCAACTGGCCGAACGCTTGGGCGGCGAAGTGGTATTGCTGCGTGCCGGAGAGGTGGCGAAAACCCTGATCCAGCATGCTACCGAACGCCGCGCCAGTCTGGTGCTTGTCGGGCAGTCCCGTCCGCGTCTGCGCCGTCGCTTGTTCGGTGGCGGTCTGGCCGCGCGGTTGCTGCGCCAGGCCCATGGCCTGGAAATCAACGTCCTCGACAGCGATCAACAACAGCATCAACCGCGAACTCGAAACCCACTGACGCTGGTTTGGTTCGACTACATGCTGGCGCTGGTCGCCACAGTGTTGGCCACTGCACTGGCGTGGGCAGTGTCAAGTGTGTTGCCGCTGCCGAACATCTCGCTGGTGTTCCTTGCGGCCGTGTTGCTGGTGGCGGTGCGCAGCAGTCTGGGGCCGGCACTGGCGTGTGCGGCGTTGTCATTTCTGACCTACGACTTTCTATTCATTCCACCGAATTTTTCGTTCAGCATTCAGCGTGAAGAAGACGTGCTGACGTTGTTGTTTTTCCTGTTGATGGCGGCGCTTACCGGCAACCTCGCTGCGCGTCAGCGTCGGCAATTGCAGGCGCTGCGCGACACCCAGGAAGAAACCTCCGAGCTGCTCGACCTGTCGCGCAAACTCACCGCCGCCACCGACCGCCAAGCCGTGGTCAGTGCCGCCGCGCAGCACCTTAATGGCTGGAGCGACCTGCAAATCTGCTTGCTCAATCGTGACGGGCAGGGTGGCTGGAAAGTTGAAACCGGCGGGCCGCTGCAATTCACCGAGTCCGAACGCGCTGCTGCCGACTGGGCGTGGCAACATGATCAACCGGCCGGGATGGGCACCGGCACGCTGCCGTTCGGTCGCTGGTGGTGGTGGCCGCTGTCGGTCGAGGACGGTCCGCTGGCGCTGCTCGGGGTGTGCGCCAAAGAAGGCCAGACCTTGAGCGGCCAGCGTCGCCGGTTGCTCACCGCGCTCAGTCAGCCACTGGCCCAAGCCCTGGCCCGCGCACAGTTGGCGGATGACTTGGAAGCAGCGCGGCTGCACGGCGAAACCGAGCAATTGCGCAGCGCGCTGCTGGCCTCGGTGTCCCATGATTTGCGCACGCCGCTGACGTCCATGCGCGGCAGCATCGACAGCCTGCTGGCCCTCGGTGAAGCGATCCCGTTGGAGGATCGCCGCGAGCTGCTCGAAGGCACCCGCGATGAAGCCGAACGCCTCGACCGCTACATCCAGAATCTGCTCGACATGACCCGCCTGGGCCATGGCGCGCTGAAACTGGCGCGCGACTGGGTGTCGCCGGCCGATATCGTTGGCAGTTCGCTTAATCGTCTGCGCGCTGTGCTGGCGCCGTTGCAGGTCAGCACCGAGGTGCCGGCCGAGTTACCGTTGCTGTACGTGCACGCCGCGTTGATCGAACAGGCGCTGGTCAATGTGCTGGAAAACGCCGCGCGTTTCTCGCCACCTCACGGCCGCTTGCAACTGCGCGCAGGTGCAGACGATAAGGAGATTTTCTTCTCGGTCAGCGACGAAGGTCCGGGGATTCCCGAAGACGAGCGGGCGAAGATTTTCGACATGTTCTACACCGCAGCACGCGGTGATCGCGGCGGCCAGGGCACCGGCCTTGGCCTGGCGATTTGTCAGGGCATGGTCGGTGCGCATGGCGGGCGAATCAGTGTCGCCGACGGCATCGACGGGCGCGGCACCTGCATCACCTTGCACCTGCCATTGCAGGCGCAACCGGGGATGGACAATGAAGCCTGAACCCGACTGCGCTACTCTCTTGCCAATCTTTTGTGTTGATGTGAATTCATGAGCCAGACCGCGACCATTTTGGTCATCGACGACGAACCGCAGATCCGCAAATTTCTGCGCATCAGCCTCGTTTCACAAGGTTACAAAGTGTTGGAGGCCGGCACCGGTGCCGAGGGCCTGGCGCAAGCCGCGCTGAATAAACCGGACCTGCTGGTGCTCGACCTCGGCCTGCCGGACATGGACGGCCAGCAAGTGCTGCGTGAGTTTCGCGAGTGGGCCACGGCGCCGGTGCTGGTGCTGTCGGTGCGCGCTAGCGAAGGGCAGAAGGTCGAGGCGCTGGATGGCGGCGCCAACGACTACGTGACCAAACCGTTCGGCATTCAGGAATTTCTGGCGCGGGTGCGCGCGTTGTTGCGTCAGGCGCCGGCAGGGGAGGCGCAGCAAGCAGCGCTGAGTTTCGGCCCGCTGACGGTGGATCTCGCCTATCGGCGGGTGTTGCTTGATGGCGTCGAAGTGGCCCTGACTCGCAAGGAATATGCGGTGCTGGCGCAACTGGCGCGGCATCCGGGACGGGTGATCACTCAGCAGCAATTGCTCAAGGATATCTGGGGGCCGACGCATACCGAGGACAGTCATTACCTGCGGATCGTGGTGGGGCATTTACGCCAGAAACTGGCGGATGATCCGACACGGCCGCGGTTTATCGTGACGGAGGCGGGGGTTGGTTATCGGCTGTTGAGTGAGAGCAGTCTGTAGTTTTTGTGTGGGCTGGTCCGGCCCCTTCGCGAGCAAGCTCGCTCCCACATTGGAATGCAGTCTCCTGTGGGAGCGAGCTTGCTCGCGAAGGGGGGCTGACAGTCAGCCGAGAACTTCAGGACTCTCTGCCCTGCTCCTCTTCATACCGATCCATCGTATCCCGCGCAATCTCGCGCCCCAACGCGATCAGCTCCGGCGCCTTGTAAAACTCGAAAAACCGGCACACGCGCTTCGGCACGTTGATCAGGATGTCCGGTGGATACCCGGCAATCTTGTACTGCGCCAACGAGGTCTGCATCACCTCGAAACTCTGGTTGATCAAGTCCAGCAATGACGCCGGCCCGACGTTATCGATAATGAACGAGCCGGTAGCGGACTTCGGTGCGCCTTCGCGCTCGGGCGCGGCGGCGGGTTGTTGCGATTCCGGTTCGGCGCCTTCGAGCCACGGGTTGATGCTCGCTGCCTCGGCACGCAGTGCTTCCTCTTGCAGCTTCAACAATTTCTCGGCCTGGGTGCGGCGGAACGGCATCTTCGAACCGAGCGAACTGATCAGGCTGTCGAACCGCGAACGAAAGGCGGGAGGGCGCTGGATCACCGGTAATTTGTAATGCCGCTGGTTGGTCGAGTTGAGATTGACCGCGATGATCAGATCGCAATGACTCGACACCACCGGCACGATCGGCAGCGGGTTGAGTATCCCGCCGTCAACCAGCATCCGGTTACCTTGCATCACCGGGGTAAACAGGCTGGGAATCGCCGCCGAGGCGCGCATGGCCTGATGCAGACAGCCTTCCTGAAACCAGATTTCCTGCTGGTTGGTGAGGTCGGCGGCGACCGCGGTGTAAGGGATACGCAGGTCTTCAATGTTGATATCGCCGACGATCTTGCGGATCTGGCCGAAGACCTTTTCACCGCGAATCGCGCCGAGACGGAAACTCACGTCCACCAGGCGCAGCACGTCGAGGTAATCCAGACTTTCGATCCAGTTCTTGTATTCATCGAGCTTACCGGCGGCGTAGATTCCGCCGACCACCGCGCCCATCGAACAACCGGCAATACAGGCGATGTCATAACCGCGTCGTTCAATCTCTTCAATGACTCCGATATGGGCGTAACCCCGGGCGCCACCGGAGCCCAGCACCAGTGCGACACGCTTTTTCATCAAACTTCCTCCCGACAAGGCTGCACAATGCACCCATCGAGCAAGCGGCTCAATCGCCGAAGTCGCTCAGCGCGTCGATGACGTCGTTTTTTCGATACTCTGTGATCACTCGGGGCTATCCTTCTGCCACCGCATATTCATGGGGCGCCAAGGCACTTTTTCTCAGCCTTATCGTCTTACGTGCACGACTGTTGACCTATCTTTGAGGTGTGAGTGATGAAAGCCTGGATCTGTGTACCGTTGATGGCCCTGGTATTGGCCGGTTGCGCCGGTAAAACCGCTTATCGCGACAGCTGTGGCAGCCAGCTCGACACCGCGTGGCGTGAGCTGGACCTGGCCAAGGCCGAAGGCTTCGCCGGCACCGTGAGTTATTCCAAAGCCCTGTCGTTGCTGACGGCCGCCAAGACCCAGCAGCAATTCGAAGGCTTTGAAGGCTGCGCCAGCAAGGCCGAGAAGGCGCGTTTCTACATTCGCGAATCCCGCGCTGGCCGCTAAGCTGCTGACGTAACGCAAGTGCGCTGAGGCCGCGAAGTTGCAGACTCAGTTGCCAAGCTTTTTGAATCAGGGAGCAAGTGATGTCTGCGTTGGTTGACGGCTTGGTGGCTCATGTCCTGAGCCTGGAAGTGCGATTGCTGGCTTGTCAGGCGCGCCTCACCGCGCGTACCGACCCCGAGGCGCTGCACGATCTGCGCACCACGGTGCGGCGCTTGCGCAGCCTGTTGCGACCGTTGCGCGGCTTGCCGGGTGTCGAGCAACTGGAAAACGCGGCGTCGGCGGTCGGCCAGTTGACCACGCCGTGGCGTGATCGCGAAGTGCTGGCGGCGTACCTGCTCGAACACGATCAACCCCAAGCCGCACAACGGCGCATGGCGCAGATGGCCGAGGCTTATCCGGCGCTGGCGGCGAGTCAGGAAGTGGCCTCGCTGCTGATGATTCTCGACGCTTTTCCGCGTTTCCTGCGGGCCTCGCAGCGTCAGGGCCTGCTCAAAGGTTTGGACAAACGCATCGAAAAACGCCTCGGCAAACAGTGGGAAAAACTCGACGAGGCGCTGCACGATCCGGCTCATGACCGCCATCGCTTGCGTCTGTTGATCAAGCGTGTGCGTTATGGCATCGAAGCCTATCCCGAACTGGATCGCTTGCCGGCGGCAGCGCTGGAGCGGCTGAAGTCTGCGCAAGGGGCCTTGGGTGATTGGCATGATTGCTGGCAGTGGCTGGCGCGGGCCGAGTTGGAAGCGGATCTGCAGCCGTGTGTTGCGACGTGGCAGGCGACCATGATCAAGGCTGAAGCCAAGGCAGATCGGGTGCTCGAAAAACTCAGCTCATCCTGCTTTAAATAATTTTGAAATCCCGACAGTCATCGTGGGAGCGAGCTTGCTCGCGAAGAGGCCGTGTCAGTCGAATTAACGTCGTCTGACACGCCGCTTTCGCGAGCAAGCTCGCTCCCACAGGGCTGTTTATCGTGTTCGAAATTGCGGCGTAAGGCCTATCTGTCTGCCCATTTGACCGGAATAGACGCTGCGGCGCTCTGCCGGGCTGGGTAAGATCCCTGCATTCATTTTTGCTTTCTGAGGTTGTCATGCGCTTTAGCGATCTGCTTGATGCGGTCCACCGCGACTCGACGCTGACTATTCCTGCCGAATGGGGTCAGGGCCGCGCCAGTTTCGGTGGCCTGGTCGCCGCCCTGCAATACGAAGCCATGCGCGCCAAAGTGCCGGCGGATCGCCCGGTGCGTTCGCTTGCGATCACCTTTGTCGGCCCGGTCGAGCCTGAAGTGCCGGTAAGTTTTGAAGTCGATGTTCTGCGAGAAGGCAAAGCCGTCAGCCAAGTGCTGGGCCGGGCGATGCAGAACGGTCAGGTGGTGACAATCGTCCAGGGCAGCTTCGGTGCCTCGCGACCCTCAGAAGTAGCGGTCGAAGCGTATCCCGCGCCGCAAATGAAGCACTGGGACGAATGCCAGGAATTGCCCTACATCAAAGGTGTGACGCCAGAGTTCATGCGCCATCTGGCGATGCGCTGGACTACCGGCGGCATGCCGTTTACCGGCACCCCATCGCGGCTGATGGGCGGTTGGGTGCGACTGCGTGGGGATGTGAAAGAAGAGCCGGTCAGTGAGGCGCATCTGCTGGCGCTGGTTGACGCATGGCCACCGGCGCTGTTGCCGTATCTGAAGAAGCCTGCACCCGGCAGCACGTTGACCTGGACCATCGAATTCGTTCAGCCGCTACGCGACTTGAGTACGCTGGACTGGTGCCAATATCTGGCAGACATCGAGTACGCCGCCGACGGCTACGGTCATGTCGCCGCCAAGTTGTGGAGCGCGCAAGGGGAACTGATCGCCATGAGTCGCCAGACCGTCACGATCTTTGCCTGATTCAATGCCGACCGTGGCGCTCACGCCTCCAGGTGATGGCCGTGGCGCTGTAAACCCAGCGCCGCGACGATGCCAATCACACCGATGGCCACGCTGGGCAGGCTTAGGCTGAACACGCCGGAGACGATCAACAGAAACGCCACGATGAACAACGGCACGGCGATCAAGTGCAGAACCTGATGGGTCGGATGCTGGTGATTGCCCGGGTGCGCGCGCCATTGCCACGCGGGAAGGTTGGGATGACGTTTGCCCATGTCTGCTACTCCTCGATCCATGCTGAACACATGATTGAAGAATAGGCCCGGGCGGGAAGGGCGGCGAATCAAGCTTGGCTATGAGCGCGATAGGCTTCATCGCAGGAATTGATGTTGACCGAGCTGACGCCTTCGCGAGCAAGCTCGCTCCCACAGGGTTCACGGGTGTCCACAGAATTTGTGTCCGCTAGAGATCCCTGTGGGAGCGGGCTTGCCCGCGATGGGGGCCTCAAAGTTTCAGCTGACCTATCGCTTTGCTCAACTCCCCAGCCAAAGTCGCCAACTCATTACTGGTCGTCGCCGAATCCACTGTCTGCTGCACGGTGTTCTCGGTCACATCGCGAATGCTCACCACCGCCCGATTCATCTCCTCGGCCACCTGACTTTGTTGCTCTGCCGCCACGGCGATCTGCGTGTTGCTCTCACGCATCTGCGCCACCGCCCCGGTGATCTCCGCGAGTGCCTCGCCAGCCTCTTGCGCCTGTTGCACACAGTCGTCAGCCTTGTACGAACTCTCCTGCATGAAATCCACCGCATCACGCGTGCCGGCCTGCAACGCCGAGACCATGGTGGTGATCTCGTCAGTCGAGGTCTGCACACGTTTGGCCAGGTTGCGCACTTCATCGGCGACCACCGCGAACCCACGGCCCATCTCGCCGGCGCGAGCCGCTTCAATGGCGGCGTTGAGCGCGAGCAGATTGGTTTGCTCGGCAATACTGTGAATCACGCTGACCACGCCGTTGATCTTCTGGCTGTCCTCGGCCAGCCGTCGAATCATCTCGGCGGTCTGTTGCACGCCGCTGGACAGACCGGCAATCGAATGCTGCACCCGCGCCACCACCTGCTGGCCGCTACCGGCGAGGACGTCGGCGGTTTGTGACAGATCGCGGGTGGCGCCGGCATGCTGGGCGATGTGGTAAACGGTGGCGGTCATTTCGTTGATCGCCGTGGCCGCCTGATCGGTTTCACTCTGCTGGCCGAGCATGCCGTGACGCACTTCGTTCATGCTCGACGCCAGGCGTGCAGCCCCGACATCCAGTTGCCGTGCGGTATTGGCGACCGTGGTGACCACGCGCTGATAACCGGCCTGCATCGCGTTGAACGCATTGGCCATTTGCCCGACTTCGTCCTTGCAGGCCAGCGGCACTCGGGCGGAGAGGTCGCCGCTTTTTTCAACGTGCAGCATCACGTCTTTCAACGTGTTGAGCTGGCTGAGCAGGAAGCGAATCAGCAGTTGCGAAGCGCCGAGCATCGCCAGCATCAGGATGAACACCGCCACCGCATAGTTGGCGAAGCGCTCACCGAACACCTGAGTAAGGCTCGGGCCATGGGCGACGACCGCGACTTGCTGGCCGTCGGCGCGGCTGAAGACTTCGGCGCCGATCAGCAGATTGTCGCCGAACAGGGGCAGGTGATTGATCTCGTGCCAGCCGTTGCTGTCGGTTATCTCCAGCAGCGGCTGATCGTTGAGGCGCGGTGCTTCGCCGCGTTTAAACGTCAGTAGTTGCTCGGCCTTGGGCAGCGGCTGCACGGCCGGCCAGGCTTTGAGCAACTGTGCCTGAGTTTGGGCCGACGATTGTGCCGCGTGACTGCGCGCCTGCTGTTCAAGTTGAACGGCGTACAGCACCAGCAGTAGGGTAGTGACGAAGGCGACCGCGTTGACCGCCCAGAATTTGTATTTCAGCGAGATATTGCTAAGCCAGGCACCCATGGAGGTTTTCTCTGATAGCGGAAACAGTTTTGGCAAGGTGCCAGCATTGTGCCGCTATGCAGGTCCGGGACCTTGATGTACGTCAACAAGCCACGCCGCAGATCCCCTGTGGGAGCGAGCTTGCTCGCGAATGCGCTGTGTCAGACGAAGCCGTGTTGATTGATACACCGCATTCGCGAGCAAGCTCGCTCCCACATTGGGCTTTTGTGTCAGGAAAAAACCGGCAGGTTGAAAAATGCCCGTGCACACGCAGTCGTGTGCGCCGCCAGGTCTTCCTCGGTCTCACCCCGATGCAACGCCACCTCACGCAACACGTCAGTCAGATACGCCGGTTCATTGCGCCCATTCTTCGGTTTCGGTCGCAAGGTGCGTGGTAGCAAATACGGTGCGTCGCTCTCGAGCATCAGCCGTCCACGCTTGATCTCTTTAACCAGCGGATGCAGATGCGTGCCCCGGCGCTCGTCGCAGATCCAGCCTGTAATGCCGATGTGCAGATCCAGATCGAGATAGCTGAACAAGGCCTTTTGCTCGCCGGTGAAGCAATGCACCACGGCGGCGGGCAGTTGATCGCGGAAGTCTTTGAGAATCTCCAGCAGGCGTTGGCTAGCATCGCGCTCGTGGAGGAACACCGGCAATTGCAGTTCAACGGCCAGCGCCAGATGTTCTTCGAAGACTTTTTCCTGCTGCGGGCGCGGCGAGAAATCGCGGTTGAAATCCAGCCCGCATTCACCCACCGCGACCACATTCGACTCCTTCAGCAAACTGCGCAGGCGCCGAGCGCTGTCAGCGTTCCAGTCACTCGCCGAATGCGGGTGAATCCCAGCGGTGGCGAACAGTCGTTGGCCACTTTCGTCCAGTTGCTGGCAAAGCTCCAGCGCCTGCTCGCTACCCTCGACGCTGGTGCCGGTCAGCACCAGTTGGCAGACCCCGGCGGTATAGGCGCGGTCGAGTACGGCCTGGTGTTTTTCGGCGAAACTGGGGTTGGTCAGGTTGACGCCGATATCGATGAGTTGCATGGTTGCTACCTCGGGCCGAAGGCCGGAAAGCATACCAGAGCTGTAGATTCATAAGAAAAGCCAAGAACTACAATGAGTTAACGCTGTCTTTTGATGCCGCGACGCCGCGTGGGTTGGCAGTAATGCCATCACTGTGCCAGTCTCTCGCACGTTGCCAGCGCTCCAGGCGCTCTGTTTTCGTCGGTGATTTCAACCGTTCACCGCTGATTTCGCCCCGTATTCTTTCCGGAGAGTGGATGATTCGTCCCTCGGTTTTGCTGCTGTTGTGTGCATCGTTGCTGCTGCCGATGACGGCGGTTGCGCGCCTGCCCGGGCCGCAGCAAGCGGTGCCCGCCGTCAAGGTTCGCGATCTTTCGGAGATTCGCAGCAGCCGCGTGTTGCGGGTGCTGGTCAACCAGAGCCGCAACAGCTCCGGCGAAGTCCAGGGCCAGGCAATCGGCGTCGAATACCATCGCCTGCGCGCCTTCGAGCAATACCTCAATGGTCACTCCCGGGATGGCCAGGAAATTACCCTCAAGATCATTCCCAAAGCCAAGGATCAACTGCTCGGCGCGTTGCAGCGTGGGGAAGGTGACTTGGTCGCGCCTGGGGAATTGCTCGAACTGCAACCGGGTTATGCGGTGGCCAGCAGTGAGCCGATCGCCAGCAACGTGCCGTTGGTGCTGGTGGGCATCAAAGGCGAGCGGCGCTACACCAAGGTCGAACAGCTCGCCGGTAAAACCCTTGCGTTGCCCACCGGCAGTGCAGCAGGGGAGGCGGTCAGTCAGCTCAATCAAAAACTGGCGCTGCGCAAACTTGCGCCGATCAAGATCGAATGGGTCGATCCGACGCTGGCCGTCGAAGACGTGTTGGAAATGGTGCAGGGCGGCATCTTCCACCTGACCGTCGTTGAACTACCGATTGCCGAGCGCTGGGGCAAGATCCTGCCCAAGCTGCGTGTGGATCGACAACTGATGATCAGCGAGCCGGGTGAGGAATATTGGTTCGTGCGCCGTGATGCATCGATGTTGCGGGCCAGCGTCGACCGTTTCATCAGCGGTTACAAGAAACCAGCGAACGAAGATGCAGCGTTTCTACGTATCTATCGTCGGCTCTACAAGGTCCACTATCCATTGGCCAAGGCCGACCGTCAGCGCCTGGAGAAACTGCGCCCGACCCTGCAAAAACACGCGGCTGCGCAAAACATGGATTGGTTGAATCTGGCAGCGCTGGCGTTCAAGGAGTCGGCGCTGCAACCCAATGCCCGCAGCGGCAGTGGCCCGACCGGGCTGATGCAAATCACGCCATCCGCCGCCCAGCGCGTCGGCGTGAACAATATCCAGAATCTCGATGCGAATGTGCAGGCCGGAGCCAAGTACCTGGCGCTGATCCGCCGCAAGTTCTTCAACAGCCCCAAACTTAACGAGCGCGAACGCATGGCTTTCACGCTGGCGGCCTACAACATCGGCCCCGAGCGAGTGCAAGGCATGCGCGCCGAAGCCCGGCGCCGTGGGCTCAACCCCAACCAGTGGTTCTTCCAGGTCGAGCGCATTGCCATGGAGCAGGTGGGAATGGGTGCCGTCAGCTATGTTAATAGCGTGAACAAGTATTACTTGGCGTTCGATCGGGAGCGGGAGTCGTTGGAGCCCGGTGGACAGAAAGTCGTCTCACGGAAATGATCAATTAAATTGATTGTTATGGCGGGTTTTTTGCGCTTTTAACATGAAAATAACTGATTAATATAGCGGCCAACCAACACACACTTCTCGCAAAACAAGGAACGCAGCATGAGCTCTCTGATCAACAAGGTACTGTTCACCCGCGCTGGCTACGGCCTGACCATCCTGCGTATTGTGGTCGGCGTGATCTTCGCCGCACACGGCGCACAGAAACTCTTCGGAATGTTCGGTGGTTATGGTCTTGCCGGCACCGCGCAGTTCATGGAAAGTCTGGGTCTGACACCGGGTTATGCCATGGCTGTTCTGTCGGGTGGCACCGAGTTTTTCGGTGGCCTGGCGCTGATCATCGGCCTGCTGGTCCGTCCGGCAGCATTAGGTTTGACCTTCCTGTCGCTGGTAGCGATCTTCACCGTGCACATCAGCAACGGGCTGTTCATGGCCAACAACGGTTACGAGTTCGCCTTGGCTTTGCTCGGTGGCAGCCTCGCGGTGCTGATCGAAGGCGCCGGCAAGCTTTCGGTGGACCGCGCCATCGCCGGTTGACCGCTCTGGCTCAAGCCAAAGGCCCGCATTGTGCGGGCCTTTTTTGTTTTGGCTGATTCTTGACACTGATCGGTCACGTTCTCTAGGATGTTGCCCATGCGCCGATTTAAACAGCTACTTGCGGGGCGCCAGGTGACTCGATCAGTCACCGTCAGAAGCCGGAACAGGGCTTCGAAATACCGCTAAAGCGCTGGTTCGGTGTTGCCTCTCACCTGCCATGCAGACTTTTGAGGCAGAGACACGACACAATGAATGCATTACGCCCTCCAGCACGTCCCGCGCCGATCACGGCACACATCACCCAGCGCAATCCAAAAATCCTCCTTGGCGGTCAACATCAGCCGACGCTGTTGCGTTATCTCGATGGTTGGCCACGGCGCAGCGGCGGCCCTGCCGCGTTCCTGATCCAGTTCGTTGAAGACGGTGAGTCGCTCGCGCGGTTTGCCACTGACAGTTTTGATCTGGCCGTGATTCAGGCGCCCAGCCAGGAAGACGCACCGCAGATGATCAAGCAACTGGTGCGGGTCGCGCGGCAAGGGTTGATCGCCCGTCGCTGATTGCGCTTACGGGTAATCGATCGCCACGATGTACACGCATTGCTCGCCGGTCGGGGTTTGCACGCGCACTTCGGCATCCAGCGCCTTGCCAATCAAGGCGCGGGCCAAGGGCGAATCAATGCTGATCAGGCCCAGCTTCAAATCCAGTTCATCCGGACCGACGATGCGGTAGCGCGATTGCTTGCCGTCTTCGTCTTCGATGGTCACCCAGGCACCGAAGTAGACCTTGTTCGGATCGCTGGGTTTTTCGCTGACAATCTTGAGCGCTTCCAGACGCTTGGTGAGGAAGCGCACACGACCGTCGATTTCGCGCAGCATCTTTTTGCCGTAGGTGTATTCAGCGTTTTCCGAGCGATCGCCCTGAGCCGCCGCCTCGCTGACCGATTGCGTCACTTGCGGACGACGCACGTGCCACAACTCATGGAATTCAGCGCGCATCCGCGCTTCACCTTCAGGGGTGATCAGCGCGGTGCCGGCGGTGCGGGGAGGGCGATAACGGCTCATGGCAACTTCTTGTGGTGACGAGCGCTGGAGTCTATCAACCCTCGCGCAACACTGTCAGCGGACTTGCGTTGAGTGCCCGGCGCGTGCCGAACACACCGGCGCCGCCGATCAGCACTGCGCCAATCAGTGGCAGTACCAGCAGCCACGGATGCGGATGCCACGGCAGATCGAACGCGTAGCGATACAACACCAGACTCACCACTTCCGAGCCAATTGCCGCGAGCAAACCGCTGACCGCGCCGAGCAGGCCGAACTCGATACGCCGAGCCTTGATCAGCAATTGCCGCTCGGCACCCAAAGCACGCAGGAGCGCGCCTTGGCGAATGCGTTCATCCAGCGTCGCTTGCAACCCGGAAAACAACACGGCCATGCCCGCCGCCAAGACAAACAACAACACGTATTCCACGGCCAAGGTGACCTGGGCGAGGATGCTGCGCAGTTGTTCAAGCAAGGCTTCGACCTGAAGTATGGTCACCGCCGGGAAGGCACGCGACAGTTCGACGATCTGCTGGTCGTGACCCGCGGCCAGATAGAAGCTGGTCAGGTAGGTCGCCGGCAGATCCTTCAATGTGCCGGGCTGGAAGATCATGAAGAAGTTCGGCTGGAAGTTGTCCCAGTTGATATCACGCAGGCTGGTGACTTTCGCTTCGCGATTGACTCCGCCAACGCTGAACACCATGTGATCGCCCAGTTTGAGTTTGAGGCTCTCGGCGACTTTGCCTTCCACCGACACACCCGGGACATCGTCGGTTGGCTGTTCAGTCCACCACGATCCGGCCGTCAGTTTGTTGCCAGCGGGCATATCGGCGGCCCAGGTCAGGCTCAGGTCACGTTGAATCGCGCGGTCGCCGGCAGAATCCTTGCTGACGATTTGCTGCACCGGGTCACCGTTGATGCTGATCAGCCGCCCCGGCACGACCGGGTACAGCGGCGCCGCTTGCGCAGACACCTTTATCAGGTGATCGGTGAAAGCCTGTTTGTCTGCCGGCAAAATGTTCAGGGCAAAGTAGTTGGGTGCGTTTTTCGGCAGTTGGTTTTGCCAGGTGTCGAGCAGTTCGCCGCGCAACAGCGCGATCAGTGCCATGGACAACAGGATCAGCCCGAACGCCAATGATTGGCCCGCAGCGGCCAGTGGATGGCGCAACAACTGGCCAAGGCCAAGACGCCACGGCAACGATGCACGGGCGAGCATCCGCCGCAGGCTTTGCAGTAACAACAGCAACAAGCCACCCAACACTAACGCTGCGACCACGCCACCGCCGAGCAGGGCGAACGTCAGCAGCAGATCAAGGCTAAGGCGCCACATGATCAGGCCGAGAGCGCCCAAAGCGGCGCCGTAAACCATCCACGTGCTCGATGGAATCGGCAGCATGTCGCGGCGCAGCACGCGCAAGGGCGGCACACGACCCAGCGCGGCGAGCGGCGGCAGGGCGAACCCCGCCAGCGCCACCAACCCGGTGCCGATCCCGGCGATGGCCGGAAACAGGCCGCCCGCTGGCACGTCACTCGGCACCAGGTCATGCAGCAGCGCAAACAAACCCAGTTGTGCCAACCAGCCAAGCAAGGCACCGCTGAGGCTGGCGAGCAGACCGAGTACGGTCAGTTGCAGGCTGAACAACACCATGGTTTCGCGGCGTGACAAGCCGAGGCAGCGCAACAAGGCACTGGCATCGAAGCGGCGGCTGGCGAAGCGATTGGCCGACAGTGCGACGGCCACCCCAGCCAGCAACACCGCGACCAGACTGGCCATGTTCAGATAGCGCTCGGCCTTGCCCAGCGCGCCACCAATCTGTCGGTTGCCGTCGCGGGCATCCTGTATCCGCTGGTTCGCCGCGAGCCCCGGTTTGATCAACTGTCGATAGGTTTCCAGCGCTTGCGGCTCGCCGCGCCACAGTTCGCGGTAGCTCACCCGGCTGCCGGGCTGCACCACGCCGGTGGCGGCGAGATCATCAATGTTGATCAGCACCCGTGGCGTCAGGCTATAGAAATTGCCGGCACGATCCGGCTCATAGGTCAGCACCCGGGTCAGCTTCAATGTCTTCGAGCCGACATCGATGCTGTCGCCGATCTTCAGATCCAGCGCGGTCAGCAGGCGTGCCTCGACCCAGGCTTCGCCCGATTGCGGTTCGCCGCCGGGCTCTTCAGTGGCGAAGGGCGCCGGGGCGCTTTTCAGTTCGCCGCGCAATGGATAAGCGCGATCGACCGCTTTGATACTCGACAACTGAATGCTGTTGTCGGTGGCGATGACGCTGGAGAACTCCACCACTTGCGCATGGTTCAGACGCAGCTCGGTGCCGCTTCTGATCTGCTCCTCACGGGCCGGCGAGCTGCCTTCGAGCACCAGGTCTGCGCCGAGAAACTCGGTGGCACGCAACATCATGGCGCCGTTGAGGCGAGCGCCGAAATAACCGATGGCGGTACTCGCCGCGACCGCCACGACGAGGGCAAAGAACAACACCCGCAACTCTCCGGCGCGGGCATCACGCAGCAGTTGGCGGATGGCGAGACTGAACAGACGCAACAGCGGCAGACGTGCCATCAAGGCTCCAGAGGGGCGACCAACAGCCCGGCTTCAAGACGGATCAGGCGCCGGCAGCGATGGGCCAGGCGTTCGTC